>DATHQQ010000434.1:0-17914 GCA_035482595.1 Verrucomicrobiia bacterium | reverse complement strand
CCGCCACGAGAGCCGCGGTATGGACCACGAAGGCCGGCTCGTTGCGCTTGCCGCGAAATGGCATGGGCGCCAGATAGGGCGAATCCGTCTCCATCAGCAGGCGATCCGCGGGCACCTCCTTGGCGATGGCACGCAGGCTCTCGGCCTTGCGGAAGGTCACGATGCCCGAGAGCGAGATGTAGAATCCCAGCGCCAGAGCGCGCTGCGCCAGGAACTCCGTCGAGCTGAAGCAATGGATCACGCCGGTGAGCCCGCCCTTGGCGGCCCCCTCCTCCAGCAGCGCGACGGTATCCTCATCGGCATCCCGGCTGTGGACGATGAGCGGCAGGCCCGAAAGCCGCGCCGCCTCGATATGGCGGCGGAAGACTTCCTTCTGCCGCTCGCGCGGGCTGTGCTCATAGAAATAGTCGAGCCCGGCCTCGCCGATGCCGACCACCTTGGGGTGCCCGGCGAGCTCGACCAGCCGGGCCGGGCCGGCATCGGGCTCGCTCTCCGCCTCATGGGGATGGATGCCGACCGAGCACCAGACATCCTCGAAGCGCTCCGCGATCGCCCGCACCCGCTCGAATTCCGTCAGCCGCGTGCAGATGGTCACGAGGGTCCCCACCCCGGCATCCCGCGCCCGGGCGACCACCTGATCGAGCTCGCTGGCGAAGGCCTCGAAATCGAGGTGGCAGTGGCTGTCAACGAGCATGCGGGGATCGCCTGCCTTCTCAGGCCGCCGTCGTCTCGACGAAGCGCGGAAACACGCCGCTCGGCGTCGGCAAAGCGCCGCCGCCCGCCAGCGCCTGGTCCAGGCTCGCGAAGCTCCGCCGGTCGGGCGCGACCGCGAGCTGGTCCAGAAGCTTGGCGCCGCTCTCAGGCATGAAGGGCTGGATCAGGGTCGCGATGCGGCGGACGACCTCGGCCACCATATAGAGCACCGTCCCCATGCGTGCCTGGTCGGTCTTTCGCAGCGCCCAGGGCGCCTGCTCGTCGACATAGCGATTGGCCGCACCCACCACCTGCCAGACGGCTTCCAGCGCCGTGTGGAAGGCCTGGCGATCGATCTCGGCACTCGTCCGGCCATGGAGGGCCTTGGCCGCATCCAGCAGCGCCTGATCGGCCGCGGTGAATTCGCCCGGCACCGGCAGAGTCCCGCCACAGTTCTTGGCGATCATCGAAAGCACCCGCTGGGCGAGATTGCCCAGGTCATTGGCGAGGTCGCCGTTCATCCGGTTCACCATCGAGCGATGGGAGAAATCGCCGTCATTGCCGAAGGGCATCTCGCGCATCAGGAAATAGCGAACCGGGTCGAGCCCGTAGCGCTCGATCAGCGCCAGCGGTTCGATGACATTGCCCAGGGATTTCGAGATCTTCTGCCCCTCATTGGTCCACCAGCCATGGGCGAAGACCCGGCGCGGCACCGGGAGATCGGCCGCCATCAGGAAGGCCGGCCAATAGACCGCGTGGAAGCGCAGGATATCCTTGCCCACCATATGCAGATCGGCCGGCCAGAAGCGCTTGTAGCTGGCGCTCTCCATATCGGGAAAGCCGGTGGCGGTGATGTAGTTGGTGAGGGCGTCGAGCCAGACATACATGATATGGGCGGGATCGCCCGGCACCGGCACGCCCCATTTGAAGCTGGTGCGCGAGACCGAGAGGTCCTTCAAGCCGCCGCGCACGAAGCTGGTCACCTCGTTGCGCCGGCTCTCGGGTGCGATGAAATCCGGATTGGCGGCGTAGAATTCGAGCAGCCGCTCCTGCCAGGCCCCGAGCCGGAAGAAATAGCTGGGCTCCTCCACCCATTCGACCTCGGCGCCGGAGGGGGCGATCTTCTTGCCATTGGCCCCTGTGGTGAGCTCGTCCTCGGCGTAATAGGCCTCGTCGCGGACGGCATACCAGCCGGCGTATTTGTCCAGATAGATCTCGCCGCGCTCGACCAGCCGCTCCCAGATCGCCTGGCAGGCGCGGATATGGCGCGGCTCGGTGGTGCGGATGAAATCGTCATTGCTGAAGTTCATCGCCTTGGCGAGATCGCGGAAGTTCTGTGAGACCTTGTCGGTGAGAGCCTTCGGCGTCATGCCGGCGGCGATGGCGGTTTTCTCCACCTTCTGCCCATGCTCGTCGGTGCCGGTCAGGAACATCACGTCATAGCCGTCCAGCCGCTTGAAGCGTGCCAGCACGTCGCAGGCGAGCGTCGTGTAGGCATGCCCGATATGCGGCGAGTCATTGACGTAATAGATCGGCGTGGTGACGTAGTAGCGGCGCTCGGCCATGGTTCTCTCCAATGGGCGGCCCTTTTCCCATAGGCCGCCCAGCGAGGCAAGCGCGCCCGAACCTCGGGGCGCCGGGCAAGATGTGGGCTCGGATCAGTAGGTCCGGTAGATCCCCAGCTTGACGACGATCGCCTGGCCCTGCTCGGCGAGCTTGCGGTCCGGATGGACGAACTGGACCATGGCCGGCGTCCAGAGCCCGGCGGCGAACTGCCGGTAGGCCTCGGTGTATTGGCCGGCGACCACAGCACCCGCGCGCCCCGCCACCACCTGCTGGGCCAGCATCAGCACCGCAGCTCCGATGACGCAGATCTGTAACAACCGCCGCCGCCTGCTCCAGAGCCGGCCGAGCCAGGGCGCCAGCAGGATCAGCAGTCCGACCTGGGCCATGGCGGTGAAGACGCTGTAGCGCACCGGCATCTCGCGATCGACGGCGATATCGACCCGGCCCGCCCCGGCGAGGGCGGCCATCAGCAGAGCGAAGAGCAGCATGCCGAGGGCAATGCGCTCGAGCCGGTTGCGCGGCGGTGCTAGCAAGCCGCGCCTGAGAAGGAGGAACAAGCCGGCCAGGAGGATGACGGTGCCAATGGCACGCCCGAACCACAGGAAGGCGGGGGCATGGGACCAGGGCAGGCCGAGGAAGCGGATCGAATAATCCAGCATGCGCAGCAGGCGCATCGGCTCAAGGGAGCCGACGGAAGCATGACTGTGCAGGCCCAGGAGATAGACGGCGATGAAGGCGATGCCGGTGAGGGCGACCGCGATCAGCCAGCCGCGCGGAAGCCCGCCGCGCCAGGCCGCCCAGAGCAATACCGGCCAGATGATGAGCCCGCCGGCGATGCCGAAGGCGGCCGCCATGCCCGCCAGCAGCGCCAGGACCCGCCGGAAATCGGCGTGGCGCCCGCCCTCGCCCGCCCCGTCCAGCAGCACGAGGGCGAAGACTGCAAAGGCCGCGGTGTGAACATATTGGCCGAGCGCCGGCATGGTGCAGTCGACGACGATATAGCTCGCCGCCAGCAGCAGAAGGACGATGAGGACCAGCATTACCCGCAGTCCCGCCGGCAAGGCGGCCGCCATGATCTCTTGCGCGATCACCATGGTCATTCCGCCCAGGCAGAGCAGGCCGAAGACGATGAAGGGCACCGTATTGCCCCCGAACCACCCGATATCGGCCAGGAGCAGCAGGCGGGTGAAGATCAGGCGGTGCTCATTATGGGGAATCCAGAGATAGCCCCACCAATCACCGCGCAGCCAGAAATCCGCGTAATGCTGGATGAAGCCCAGCAGGTCGTAGACCGGCACCCGGATGACGGTGGCACCCAGGTAATAACCGAAGAGCATGAGATAGGCGACGGCGATCAGCCCCAGGATGGCGAGGAACAGCCGGTCGCGGCCGTCGAGGACGGCCGATTGCGTGTGCCCCCTCATCGCATTTTCTTTCCGTCATGCCCGCGGAAGCGTCTACCGGCGGGCCAGAGAGCCGCGGTCTCTCTTCCGTCATGGTCGGCGAAGGCCGACCATCCACGAGTTTGCTGGCCCGAAGCTCGGCAATTCGGCGCTTTAGTCAGGATGGTCCCGAGCACCTGCGTCGCTGGGACCGTTGAAGTTGTGGCATTGACGAAAAGGCCCGAAATACAGGGCCTGGAGCGGGCAAACTCGTGGATGGTCGGCCTTCGCCGACCATGACGATAGAGAGGGTGAGGCTCGAGGTCCGTCATGCCGCGGCCAGGCGCTGCACGCCCAGGAGCGAGGAGATCCAGACCTGGCGGCGATCGAGATTGACGGCTTCCACCAGGGTGAACTGGCGGCGCATCGCCTCGGCGAGTTCGATCCAGCGCGCCAGGCTGACTCCACGTCCGAGCCGGCCCATGGCGGCGCGTTCGCCGGCGAGGAATTCGGGCGGCTCGCCACCGGCGGCGGCCAGCTTGATCATGCGGGTGAGCCAGCCGAGCAGAAGCTCCACCGCGAGACGATATGAGTCTTCGCTTCCGCTGCGCGCCAGACGGTCGGCCTGGCGATGCAGAGCGCTTGCATCCAGGCGGGGGAGCGCCAGGAGCAGCGCCGCCACCTCGCGGTAGAGCTCCACGCCCCCGGCATCGAGGATCGACAGCGCCCGGCCGATGCTGCCTTCCGCCAGCCCCGCCGCCAGCGCGCGATCAGCCTCCGGCAGATCCGCCGCGCGCTGGGCGATGAGCTGCTGGATGGAAGCGGCCGGCAGCGAACGGAGGTCGAGGCGCCGGCAGCGCGAGCGTATGGTGGGCAGGAGCCGCCCGGGCGCATGGCAGACCAGCAGCAGCACGGCGCGCGCCGGCGGCTCCTCCAGCACCTTGAGCAGGGCGTTCTGGGCATTGCGGTTCATATCCTCCGCGCCATCGACGATGACGACGCGCCAGCCGCCCTCCGAGGGCGTGAGCCGGAGGAAGGCGATCGCATCGCGCACATCGTCGACAACGATCTCGCTGCGCAGCTTGCCGGTCTTGGGATTGACCGCCCGCGCCAGGACACGCAGATCCGCATGCCCGCCGCTGGCGACGCGCCGGAAGACCGGATGCTGCGGATCGAGTTCCAGCCCGGCGGGCGGCGGCGCGTCGAAGAGGCCATTGGTCTCGCCGGCTTCGCCGGCCAGCAGGAATCGGGCAAAGCGATACGCGAGCGTCGCCTTGCCGACGCCCTTGGGTCCGGTCAGCAGCCAGGCATGGGCCAGCCGGCCCGAGCGTGCGCTTTCCAGGAGGGCGCGCTCGGCGAGCGCCTGGTCGATCAGCGCCGGATTCTCCCGCGGCTCCATCAGGCGACCTCGAGGCCGAGCCTCGCCCGCACCGCCTGCTTCACCTGGACCCAGGTCGCGACCTCATCGCCCGCGGCATCGACGACCACGCAGCGCTGGGGCGCGGCCGCGGCGATGGCGAGAAAACCTTGCCGCAGGGCCTCGTGAAAGCTCAGGTCCATCCTCTCATAGCGATCCTCGGCGCCGCTCCGGGCCGCGGCGCGGGCGAGCCCCTGCGCCACCGGCAGGTCGAAGATCAGGGTCAGCGCCGGCTCGAGCCCGTCGACCACCGCGGCGCTGAGCGCCGCGATGAAGCCGCGGTCCAGACCCTGGCCGTAGCCCTGATAGGCCATGGTGGAATCGGCGAAACGGTCCGACACGACCCAGCTGCCGGCGGTCAGCGCCGGCCGGACGGTGCGGCGGAGATGATCGGCCCGGGCGGCGTTGTGCAGCAGGGTCTCGGCCATGGGCGACCAGCGCCCCGCCTCGCCGGTGGTGAGCAGGCGCCGAATTTCTTCTGCGCCGGGGGAGCCGCCGGGCTCGCGGGTCTCGAGGACCTCGAGCCCCTGGGCGCGCAAGGCGGTCGCGAGCCGGCGGGCCTGGGTCGATTTGCCGGCCCCCTCGCCGCCTTCGAAGGTGATGAATCGACCGCGCTCAGCCAAAACGCCGTCTCAACCCCGAAGCAGATATTTTGCGGCGGCCAGCATACGGCCGAAGGCGCCCAGCCGCTCGACCGCCACGGTGGTGACCAGGGGCACATCCACCGGCGCCATGCCCGGCGCCACGATATGGAGCTTGCCCACCTCCTGGCCGGCGGCGAGCGGGGCGGCCAGCGGACCGTCGAAGACCGCCGTCGCCTTGATCTGGCCGCGTGCGTCCCGCGGCAGAGTCAGCACGAGATCGGTCTTCGGCCCCAGCGCCACCGTCTCCTCGGCGCCCAGCCAGACCGGCGCTGCCACCAGCGGCGCCTCGGCCTTGGCGAGCTTGTAATTGTCGAAATTGCGGAAGGCCCATAGGTAGAGCTCCAACGCCTCGTCGGAACGCGACTGCTTCGAATCCAGCCCCTGCACCACCATGATGATGCGCCGGCCGTTCTGCGCCCCGGAGGAGACCAGGCTGTAGCCCGGTCCCTCGGCATGGCCGGTCTTGATGCCGTCGGCGCCCACATGCTTGTACAGCAGCGGGTCGCGGTTGCCCTGCTTGATGCCGTGATAGGTGAAGTTGAGCTCCGAGAAATAGTGATAGTACTCGGGATAGTCGGCGATCAGGTGGCGCGCCAGCACCTCGAGGTCGCGGGCGGTCGTGTAATGGTCCGGGTCGGGCCAGCCGTTCGAATTCACGAAATGCGTGCCCGTCATGCCGAATGCCTTCGCCTTGACATTCATGCGCTCGGCGAAGCTCTCCTCACTGCCCGCCATGCCCTCGGCGACGACGATGCAGGCATCATTGCCCGACTGGACGACGATGCCGCGCAGCAGATCCTCGATCTTGATGTTGTTGCCGAGCTCGACATACATCTTGGAGCCCTGCATGCGCCAGGCGCGCTCGGAGACGGGGAAGCTGTCTGTCAGCTTGAGCTTTCCGCTCTTCAGCGCCTCGAAGAGCAGATAGGCCGTCATCATCTTGGTCAGCGAGGCCGGCTCGATCTTGCCCTCCCCGTTCTTGTCCATCAGCACGGCGCCGGTCTGATAATCGGTGATGTAGAGCGTCTCCGCCGTGGTCTGGATATCCGCGGCCCGGGCTGCGAGAAGCGGGACCGCGACGACAGCCCAGGCGAAGGCGATGATGAGCGACAGGCCGAGCGGATGATGTTTCATGCGTCCTCTCATGACTCGAATCCGGAGAGCAAAACCCCGCGCCGGGCGTCACCCGACTCCGGGTACTACTCGACGATGATTCGGGCGTCTTTATGGCCCAGGGCAATGACCTGAGCGAGCATCTGGTCGGCCTGATCGACCGTGGCGATCGGTCCGACCCGGACACGATAGAATCTTTGCGCCCCCACTTGAACCGGGATCACGCGGGCGGCGCCGACCTTCCGCGACAGCTTGTCCTGGAGATGCTCGGCATTGGCGACCTGCAGGAAGGAACCGGCCTGGATGAATATATTGGTCGGATGCACGGGCTCCTGGACCACCTTGGGGCTCGGCTGCGGCAGAGGTACGCTGGCCAAGCCGACCGCCGTGGATGGGGCTGGCGCGGCGGCGATCACCGGGGCGGGGGGCGGCACTGCCGGCTGTACGGTCGGCGGCACCGTCGGGGCCGGCGGGGCGCCGGCCAGCGCCTGGGTGGTGACCTGAGGTGCGGGGGCCGCGGCTGGCTTCGGCACCCCCTCCTCGCCCGCGCCCAACCCCAGCGCCAGCTGGCGGCTCTCCTCGGCCATGATCTGCACCCGGACCTTCGCGGTGCCGTTGTTCACCATGCCCAGGAGCTCCGCCCCGCGGCGCGAAAGATCGATGATGCGGTCGTTGACGAAGGGGCCGCGGTCGTTGATCCGGATCTGGATCTGGCGCCCGTTCTCCAGATTGGTCACCCGGACCAGCGTCGGCATGGGCAGGGTCTTATGGGCGGCCGTCAGGGCATTCTGGTCGTATTCTTCGCCATCGGCCGTGGCATGGCCGACGAAGCCCGGGCCATACCAGGAGGCGATGCCGGTCTGGTCGTAATTATAGTCGACCGCCGGATAGTACCAGACGCCGTTCACCTGATAGGGATTGCCGACCTTGTACGGGGTCCTGGGCGTGGTGTTCCCCGAGACAGCCTTCGACTGCTCGACGACATAAGTGGTCTCGGCACACCCTCCCAGGAGCAGGCCAAGCATCAGGCAGGCCGCGCGGAACCACATCATGTTGTGCTCAGAGTCCCACCACCAACCGGGGCTTGTAGGTTATCCGCTGACGAGGCGATCCGCAAGCAAGCCGACCGAGGTGGCGAAGAAGGTCGAGCGGTTCCACTTCATGATGACCTTGTAGTTCCCATAGACCAGAAAGGCCGGGCCCGAGGCCCCGTCGGGAGCGACCAGGGAGGCGGCAAGCTCGGCCCGTGGCAAGGCGCTGCCGTCGAGGTTGCGGATGCCCAGCTTTTCCCATTCGGCCAGGGGCTTCTCGGTCTTGAGGCCGATCAAGGCGGGATTGAAGCCGGGCGGCAGGCGGACGGCACGGCCCCAGGTCTGGTCGGGCCGCCAATGGAGATGGGTCAGGTAATTGGCGATGGAGGCGAAGACATCCGCCTCGTCGGTCCAGATGTTCCGCCGCCCGTCGCCGTCGAAATCCACCGCATAGCGCAGGAAGCTCGACGGCATGAACTGGCATTGGCCCATGGCCCCGGCCCAGGAGCCGGTCATGCCCGAGGGCGTCACATCGCCGTGATCGACGATCTTGAGGGCATCGATCACCTCGGCGCGGAACATCGCCGGACGGCTGCTGCCATAGGCCAGGGTCGCGAGCGACCCGATCACCGGATAGTCCCCTGTCACTCGCCCGTAGTCGGATTCCACGGCCCAGAGCGCCACGATGAAGCGCGGCTGGACGCCGTAGGCGGCGGCGACGCGCTTCAGCAAAGGGGCATATTGCTGCAGCAGCTTGCGGCCGTCGGCGACCCGCTTCTCGCTCACCACCTTCGGCAGATATTGCGCGAAGGTCATGGTGAATTCGGGCTGGTTGCGATCCTTGTCCAGCACATCGGGCATGGGGCGCAGCCCCGTCAGCGCGGCCGTCAGCGTCGCCTGCGTAATGCCCTGCGCGGCCGCGTCGCGCTTCAGACCCTGGAGCCAGTCGTCGAAGGCATCCGCCCGGGCGGCCGTAGCGGCGCCGAGCACCCCGAGGAACAGGGTGGCGGCGAGCATGAGGGCTCGGCCAGGCAGGGGGATTCGTCGGCTGCGCATGATCCTCGGCGGGGGCTGGGGTTGTCAGCGCCCTTGTCCCATAGATTCGCAAGCGCGGAAAGCGACCAGCGCTGGGCTCAGGGTTCCGGGCCCGGAACCAAACTCTCGCTATGACCCATGACGCGGTTGGCGATCAGCCCGATCCATTCCTTGACCGCCAGGGAGAGCAGATCCAGATGGCCGGCCAGATCGATGCCGAAGCCCGCGGCTCCGTACTGGCCGGTGCCGGTCTGGTAATCGACGGGATCGGGGATCACCGGCCAGCCCTGGGCGCGGAAGAGCCCGACCGCGCGCGGCATATGGAACGCCGAGGTGACGAGGATCCAGGTCTCGTCGGGGGCGGGATGAACCAGCGCCTTGCTGTCGGCGACGTTTTCGAAGGTATTGCGCGACTCCCGTTCGAAGATGACCCGGCCCGTGTCCATCCCCATCCACTGCAGCACCTCCCGCGCCGCATCGGCCTCGCGGAACCGGCCGTCGTCGAGGCTGAGCCCGCCGCCGGTGAAGACCAGCTTTGCCTCGGGATATCGGCGGGCCAGATCCGCGAAGGCGAGGAAGCGCTCGGCATGGTCATTGAGGATGGGTTGGCGGCGCTCGGCGGTCAGCAGCGTGCTTTCGGCACCGCCCAGCATGATGATCCCGTCGACATGGTCGGGCATCCGGGTGAGCGGGGGAAAGCGATTCTCCAAGGGGGTCAGGAGCCACTCGCCCACCGGCAGGATGGCGATGATCGCCAGGAGCAGGCCCGCGAGGACGACAATCCTTCGTCCCAGCCGGCGCCAGCGGGTGAAGAGAAGCAGTGCCCCCAGAACGACCAGGAGGGCCAGCAGATTGCCGGGCTGGACGACGAGCCAGAAGGCCTTCGACAGGAAATAGACCACGGGGCGTCTAACCGGCCAGTCGCGCCGGCGTCAGATGCTGTTGTCGACGCAGCGCATATAGGCGCGCCAGGAGAAGGGCCCTCCGAGCTGGCCGAAGGACGCCTCCCCTTCGCAAGCCTTGTCGAGGTCGCTGTCGATATGGGTGATCTGGGCCCGCGCCTCGGCGGCAAGCTCGGAACGGCGGCAGGCGGCCGCCACATCGTAATCCGCGTAGCCCGCCGCCTGGGCTCGCAGCACGCAATAGGCCTGGGAGCGAAAATCCCGCGAGGCGACATGGGCCGGCGGCGGCGGCGCGCTGGCGCAGGCGGCCAGCCCGAGCAGGCTGGCGAGCGCCATGGCTTGGCGCAGCGACGGGCGAACAGTCAGGGACGACTGATGTTTCCGCAAGTTGCGACCGTCTCCTTACCGATGGTCTAAGCGAGCCCCGCCAAACGCTGGCGTTTGCCGAAGGGCGCCCCCCGGCTGACCCGCTGCTCTACTATAGCCGCGGAATTGCGAGGCGTCGCCAGGGATGAGTCAGTCGCCCTCGACAGCGGCATGGCGCCCGATCGACCTCTCTCCCTGCCGGGCCGACGCCCGTGCGCCGCGCAGAAGCAGAGCGCCGAGCAGGGCCGCGGCGGCCGCAAAGACGGCGCCCAGAAGGAAGGCAAGCTGATAGCCGCCGTTGCGTGCGGCGAGGTCGGCGGCACCCGAGGCGAGAAGACTCTCCGTGCGCGCAGCGGCGAGGCTGGCGAGGATTGCCAGTCCCAGCGCGCCACCCATCATGAAGGAGGTATTGACCAGTCCCGAGGCCAGGCCGGAGTCGCTCGGCGCCACATCGCTCATGGCCGCAAGCAGCACGGGATTGAAGGCCATCCCCGCCCCTATCCCCAGCAGCACCATGCAGGGAAGCACATCGGCGACGAAGTGCCCCTCGACCGGCGCCTGCGCCAGCAAGGCGAGCCCGATCGCGGCCAACCCCAGGCCGACCGCCAGCGGCCAGCGGATGCCGAACCGCGTAACGAGCCGGGCGGAAAGTCCGAGGGAGAAGGCCCCCATGATCAGATTGGCCGGCAGGAAGGCAAGGCCTACCTGCATCGGGGTGTATCCCAGGACAAGCTGGAGATAGAGCGCCGACAGGAAGAACCAGGCGAACATGGCGGCGGCCCAGAGGACGCCGACGACATTGGCAGTGGCGAGATTGCGCAGCCGAAAGAGGCCGAGCGGCATGAGCGGCGCGGTCACTCGGGATTCGATGACCAGGAACAGCGCCAGCAGCGCCACCGCGGCCAAGAGCAGGCCGAGGGTCTGGCCGGCCAGCCACCCCACCTGGTTGCCGTTCACGATCGCATAGACCGCCAGCATCAGCGAGACCGTCACGCTCACCGCCCCGGCGATATCCAGTCGTTGCCTGCTTGCTCGACCGCGATCCGCGGGCAGCAGGACGAGGCTCAGCGCAATCACCCCAACGCCGATCGGGAGATTGACCAGGAAGATCCAATGCCAATCGAGCGTGTCGGTCAGCAGGCCGCCCAGCAGCACGCCGATCGCGCCACCCCCGGCCATGACGAAGCCGAAGACGCCCATCGCCTTCACCCGCTCGGCTTCTTCGGTGAAGAGATTCATGATCAGCGAGAGGGCGACCGCCGAGACAACGGCGCCGCCGATTCCCTGCACCGCCCGCGCCGTGACAAGGAGCGCCTGCGAATTGGCAAGACCGCAGGCGAGCGAGGCAAGGGTGAAGAAGGTCACGCCCAACAGGAGCAATCGGCGATGGCCGAAGAGATCGCCCAGCCTTCCGCCCAGCAGCAGAAAGCCGCCGAATGTCAGCAGATAGGCATTCACAACCCAGACGAGCGCGGTCTCGGAGAAGCCGAGATCGACCCTGATCGACGGCAGGGCGACGTTCACGATCGTGGAATCCAGCACGATCATGAGATCGCCCATGCAGAGGACCACGAGCGCCAGCCAGCGCCTCCGACTGTCCATGCTCTTTGTCATGAGGGTTTGCTCGTTCGATAGGTCGGCGGCAGCGTCGAATCCTTTCCGAAACGCCGCCGCCACCCTCACCTATCTGCGCCCAAGCCTCAAGCCTCCGTGGGGCTCAAGCGTGGACGATCACCATCCATGACACCCCGAAGCGGTCGGCGGTCATGCCGAAGCGCGGCGAGAAGAAGGTCTTGGCCAGCGGCATCTGCACTTGCCCGCCCTCGCTCAGGGCCCCGAAGACGCGATCGGCCTCGACCTCGCTAGCGACCGTGATCGTGAGCGCAAAACCCTGGAAGTTGGGCTTCCCCATGCAGCGGCCGTCGGACGCAAGGATCTGCGTCTCGCCGATGCGCAGGCTCATATGCATCACCTTCTCCTCCGACCCGGGCGCGTTCATGGCGGGGTCAGGGCATTCCTTGAAACGCATGAGCATCGTCACCTCCGCGCCAAGCGCCCGGCGATAGAACTCGGCCGCTTCCTCGGCCCGGCCGTCGAAGAACAAGTATGGTTGGACTTGCATGACGTCTCCTCACACAGGATCGGGATTCAGGGATTGACGGGGTCTCGAGCGGGACAGCCCGGTTGTGCGTCGCCTCGAACTTGTGTACACCGTCCACAAGACCATAACAAAGATAATGGACAGTGTCCACATAAGGGATCGATGAGGGGCGGGGAATTATGAAGGGCACGACGACGGGCCCACCCCGGCGCAGCACCTATCGGCATGGCAACCTTCGGCACGCACTGCTGGAGGCCGGCATGGAGCTGGCCCGTGCCGGCGGCCCCGGCGCGGTGGTGCTGCGCGAGGCCACGCGGCGCGTGGGCGTGGTCCCCAATGCGGCCTATCGGCATTTCGCCAACCGCCAGGCTCTTCTCATGGCGGTTCGCGCCGCCGCTCTCTCGGCGCTGGCGGTCGCGATGGAGAGCGAGCTTGCGGGGCTCGGCCGCCGCCGGCGTACCGCCGCCCTCGCGCGGGCGGGGCTGCGCGCGGTCGGAACGGCCTATCTCCGCTTCGCCCAGGCCGAGACGGGTCTGTTCCGCACCGCCTTCTCGGTGCCCGACGATCCCGCGGGCGACAATGACCCGGCCAAGGCCGGAGATAGCGGCCGCAATCCCTTCCAGCTCCTGAGCGACGCGCTGGACCGTCTCGTTGAGGCCGGGGTGCTGCCTCCCGAGCGCCGGCCCGGCGCGGAATATCTGGCCTGGTCCGCCGTGCATGGCTTGGCCCTGCTCGTCATCGAGGGCCCGCTTGGCCGGCTCGCGCCCGCGCAGCGGCAGGACATCGGGCAGCGCTTGCTGGAAATGGTGGAAAAAGGGTTGTAGGCGCCGCGATCCGCTGCATCCGGGTTGACAGCCGCCCGGCCGGGCATTCCATTGCTCGCCGACCGACCTCTCAGCAAAGGCTTGCCTGATGGCGTCTGCCCTCCCCGCCAGCGTCGACGATACCCTGGCTCTGCTCGCCCGCGGTCGCTACGTGGCCGATCGCAGCCTGGCGACCGCCCTTTTCCTGGCGCTGCGCCTGCGCCGGCCGCTGTTCCTCGAGGGCGAGGCCGGGGTGGGCAAGACGGAAATCGCCAAGGTGCTCTCCGAGACCTTGGGCCGTCGCCTGGTGCGCCTCCAGTGCTATGAGGGCCTCGACGTCTCATCGGCCGTATATGAGTGGAACTACTCCCGCCAGATGGTGGAGATCCGCCTGGCCGAAGCGGCCGGCGACCGCAGCCGCGAGAGCCTGGGCAGCGACATCTATTCGGAGCGCTTCCTCATCAAGCGTCCGCTGCTCCAGGCGCTGGAGGCCGATGCCAGCGGCTCGCCGGTCCTGCTCATCGACGAGCTCGACCGCACCGACGAGCCCTTCGAGGCCTATCTGCTGGAGGTGCTCTCGGATTTCCAGATCACCATTCCCGAGCTCGGCACCATCAAGGCCGCCGAGCCGCCCCTCGTCGTGGTCACCTCCAACCGCACGCGGGAGATCCATGACGCCCTGAAGCGGCGCTGCTTCTATTACTGGGTCGATTATCCCGACGCTCCGCGCGAGCTGGAGATCCTGCGGGTCAAGGTGCCGGGTGCCGGCGAGGCGCTCAGCCGCCAGATCGTGGGTTTCGTCCAGAAGCTGCGCAAGGTGGAACTCTTCAAGCTGCCGGGCATCGCCGAGACCATCGATTGGACGGAGGCGCTGATCCAGCTCGACCAGGTCGCCCTCGATCCCAAGGCTGTCGACGATACGCTGGGCGTGCTGCTGAAATACCAGGACGACATCGCCCGCATCCGCGGCAGCGAGGCGGCCGACCTGCTGCTTCAGGTCAAGAACGAGCTGGCCGCGGAGAAAAGGGTCTAGGGCGATGCCCGGCCGGCTCCTGGAAAACCTCATGTTCTTCGCCCGCACCCTGCGGGCCGCGGGACTGCCCATCGGGCCGGGCCGCGTGATCGAGGCGCTGAGGGCGGTGGAGACCGTGGGCATCGAGCGGCGCGACGATCTCTACTGGACGCTGCATTCGGTCTTCGTCAACCGCCAGGATCAGCGGCCGATCTTCGACCAGGCCTTCCATGTCTTCTGGCGCAATCCCAAGTTGCTGGAGCGCATGATGGCCATGCTGCTGCCCAGCATCGGCATGCCCGAGGGCGAGGACAAGGGCGAGGAGATCAGCCGACGCCTGGCCGAGGCGATGCGGGCCGCCGAGGGCGAAGGCGCCCAGGATGAGGCGCCGGAAGAGGAGGAGATCGAGCTCGACGCTGCCATGACCTTCTCCGACCGCGAGCTGCTGCAGCAGGCCGATTTCGAGAAGATGTCCATCGAGGAGCTGGAACAGGCCAAGCGCCTCGTGCAGCGGATGACGCTCCCCATCATGGATCTTCCCACCCGGCGCTTCGCTCCCGATCCCCACGGCCGGCGCATCGACATGCGCGCCACCTTGCGGGCCTCGCTGCGCTCCGGCGGGCCCCCGGCGCTGCGCCGTCGCAACCCGCGCCGGCGCCACCCGCCGCTGGTCATCATCTGCGACATCTCCGGCTCCATGAGCCGCTATTCGCGCATCGTGCTGCATTTCATGCATGCGGTGACCAACGACCGCGACCGCGTCTTCGCCTTCCTCTTCGGCACGCGGCTGACCAACATCACCCGGCTGCTGCGCCATCGCGACGTGGACGTGGCCCTCGACCGGGTGGCGAAGACGGTAGAGGATTGGTCGGGAGGTACCCGCATCGGTTATTGCCTGGCGGAGTTCAACGCCAAATGGTCGCGGCGCGTGCTGGGCCAGGGCGCCGTCGTCCTCTTCATCAGCGACGGCCTCGACCGCGACATCGGCGAGGGGCTGGAGCGCGAGATGGAGCGGCTGCATAAATCCTGCCGCCGGCTGATCTGGCTGAACCCGCTCTTGCGCTACGACGCCTATGAGCCAAGATCCATGGGAGCGAAGGCGATCATGCCGCATATCGACGATTTCAGGCCGGTGCATAATCTGGCGAGCCTCGCCGATCTCGGCGCCGTTCTCGCGACACCCGGGCGCAGGCGAATGGAAGGAGTGAGCCGATGGCTGGAACAGCGGAAGCAATAGGCGAGAATATCCTGGAGCAGGCGGCCGATTGGCGCCGGAGCGGCCGCGGCGTTGCCGTGGCCACGGTGGTGGCGACCTGGGGCTCCTCCCCTCGCCCCGTCGGCAGCCAGCTGGCGGTCGATGCCGATGGCCAGATGATCGGCTCGGTCTCCGGCGGCTGTATCGAGGGCGCGGTGGTCCGCGAGGCCCAGGAAGTGATCGCAGGCGGCCCGCCGCGGCTGCTGGATTTCGGCATCACCAATGAGCAGGCCTGGGATGTCGGGCTTGCCTGCGGCGGCAAGCTGCAGATCTGGCTTGAAGCCATCGAATGAAGCGCGCGCTTCTCGACCGGCTCCTCGCCGAGCGCGCCGCCAAGCAACCGGTGGCGCTGGTGACGGAATTTCCCGGCGGCGCTCAGGCCCTCGTAACGGCGGGCGGGGTCGAGGGCGAGCTCACTCTCGACGGTACCGCTCTGGCCGAGATCCGGCCCATGCTGAGCCGCGACAAGAGCGGGATCGTGGAGGTGGAGGGTCGCCGCCTCTTCGTCCAATGCCATACCCCGCCGCCCCGCCTCATGATCGTGGGCGCAGTGCATATCGCCCAGGCCCTGGCGCCCATGGCCTCGCTCGCCGGCTATGGCGTCACGGTCATCGACCCGCGGCGCGCATTCGCAACCGACAGTCGCTTTCCCGGCATCGACATGCGCGGCGACTGGCCCGATGAGGCCATGACGGCGCTGGCGCCCGACCGGCGCACCGCGGTCGTCACCTTGACCCATGATCCGAAGCTGGACGATCCCGCCCTGCAGACGGCGCTGCGCTCGCCCGCCTTCTATATCGGCGCGCTGGGCAGCAAGAAGACCCACGCCGCCCGCCAGGGGCGCCTCGCCCGCGCCGGTTTCTCGCCCGAGGAGATCGCCCGGGTGAACGGACCCGTGGGGCTCTCCATCGGCGCGCTCTCGCCGGCGGAGATCGCCGTCTCCATTCTCGCCCAGATCACGGCGATCCGGCGCCAGGCATGATCTTCGCCGAGATGCCCTTGGCCGAGGCGGAGGGCGCCCTTCTCGCCCATAGCGTCAAGCTCAAGGGTGGCGCCTTCAAGAAGGGGCGACGGCTTTCCGCCGCCGATATCGCAGCCTTGGCCGCGGTGGGCCAGACGAGCGTCATGGCCGTGCGCCTCGAGGCCGATGACGTTCCCGAGGACGAGGCTGCGCGTGCCGTGGCCGAAGCCGTGGCGGGCGACCATCTCGCCGTGTCCGCGCCCTTCACCGGCCGGGCCAATCTCATGGCAAGCGCCAAGGGCGTGCTGGTCGTGGACCAGCCTCGTCTCGACGAGCTCAATCTTCTGGACGAGGCGATCACGCTGGCCACTCTGCCGCCCTTCGATCCGCTGGCGCCGGGCGAGATGGCGGCGACGGTCAAGATCATTCCTTTCGCCGTTCCCCGTGCACTGCTGGACCGCGCCCTGGCCCTGGCCAAGGTCGGCCCGCCCCTCCTCCGCCTCGCCGCGATCAGGCCCCGCGCCCTCGGGCTGATCCAGACCCGCCTCTCCGGCACCAAGGAGAGCGTCCTCGACAAGACCCGCGAGGTGACCAATGCGCGCCTCGCCGAGCTCGGCTGCCCCCCGGTGGTGGAGAGCCGCAGCGAGCACAGGATCGCCGATCTCACCGCCGCCATCCGGGCGATGGACGGCCCGGAGATGCTGCTCATCGCCGGCGCCTCGGCCATCACCGACCGGCGCGATGTGATCCCCGCGGCGATCACCGCCTGCGGCGGCGAGGTGCTGCATTTCGGCATGCCTGTCGATCCCGGCAATCTCCTGCTGCTGGGACGCATCGGCGAGCGGCCGGTCCTGGGGCTTCCCGGCTGCGCCCGCTCGCCCAAGGTGAACGGCTTCGACTGGGTGCTGCGCCGACTGATGGCCGATCTCCCCGTCGACGGCAGGCAGATCATGCGCATGGGGGCCGGCGGGCTGCTGATCGAGATCCCGACCCGCCCGCAGCCCCGCGCCGAGCCCGCCCTCTCCTCGCAGGCCCCGAAAGTGGCGGCCATCGTGCTCGCCGCCGGCCGGTCGAGCCGCATGGGCGGAGCCAACAAACTGCTGACCGAGATCGAGGGCCTGCCCATGGTGGCCCGCGCCGTCGAGGCGGCCCTCGCCTCCAAGGCGCGGCCCGTGATCGTGGTGACCGGCCACGACTCGGTGCGCCTGCGCGCGGCGATCGGCGACCGGACGGTGACGGTGATCGAGAATCCCGCTTTTGCCTCCGGCATGGCAAGTTCCCTCAAGGCCGGCATCACCGCCTTGCCCACCGAGATCGATGGTGCGCTGGTCTGCCTCGCCGACATGCCGCTTGTGGGCCCCCAGACCCTCGACCGGCTGATCGCCGCCTTCAATCCCCTGGAGGGTCGCGCCATCTGCGTGCCGAGCTGGGACGGCAAGCGCGGCAATCCCGTGCTCTGGGCCAAGCGCTTCTTCCCCGAGATGGCTTCGCTCGCCGGCGATACCGGGGCGCGTCATCTGATCGGCCAATATGCCGAGCTCCTCGCCGAGGTTCCGATGCCCGATGACGGCGTGCTGCTCGATATCGATACGCCCGAGGCGCTGATGCGCTATCGCCAAAGGCCAGCCTGAGA
>DATHQQ010000433.1:0-2443 GCA_035482595.1 Verrucomicrobiia bacterium | reverse complement strand
GCCAGGCGATGGCGGCGGAACTGCCACCACATGAGCTTCCACTGGGAGGCCACGGCCCGGCCGGCCGAGGGCGGCTGGCCGGCGGCTGCCAGGGCCTCGATCTCGCTCTCGACCGCCTCGCTCTGGATCGGGCTGTCGTCGGCCGGCCCGCCAGGGATCGACCCCCCCTGGCCGGACTCCGGCGTGAGCGGGCTATTGGTCATAGCGGATCCGGGGATCGAGCCAGGCCAGCAGCAGGTCGGAGAGCAGAGTCCCGATCAGCACGAAGATGCATTGGAACAGGAGCAGCGCGCCGGCGAGGTATTGGTCCTGGGTCTTCAGCGCCTGGATCAGGATCGGCCCGGCCGTGGGCAAGCTGAGCACCGTGGCGACGATGACATCGCCCGAGACCAGCGTGGGAAGCACCCAGCCAACGGTGCTGATGAAGGGGTTGAGGGCGACGCGGACCGGATAGCGCAGGACCAGGGTCAGCTCCGGCAGGCCCTTGGCACGGCCCGTCTCGACATAAGGCTTGTGGAGCTCGTCCAGCAGATTGGCCCGCATGATGCGGATCAGCGCGGCGATGCCGGCCACGCCCAGCACCACCACCGGAATCCAGAGATGGTGCAGGAAGTCGGAGAGGCGCGCGAAGCTCCAGGGCGCGTTGACGAAATCGGGCGAGAACAGCCCCCCGACCGAATATCCCATATAGACGACGGAGATATACATGATGACCAGGGCGAGCAGGAAATTCGGCGTCGCCATGCCCAGGAAGCCCAGAAAGGTGATGATGTAGTCGCCGATCTTGTATTGCCGGAGCGCGGAATAGATGCCGATGGGAAAGGCCACGGCCCAGACGAAGACCAGCGTGCAGCTCGCCACCAGGAAGGTCATGCCGAGACGGGACCAGATGATGTCGGCCACCGGCGCGCGATATTCGAAGGAGACGCCGAGATCGCCCTCCAGCGCGTTCTGAATCCAAGAGACGTATTGGACGTAGAGGGGCCGGTCGAGCCCGTAGTGGTGGCGCAGATTGTCGAGCGTCGCCTGATCGGCGGGCGCGCCGGAGGTGGCAAGGTCGGCGGCGTAGCTGGTGACGAAGTCGCCCGGCGGCAGCCGCATGATGATGAAGGAGACCAGGGAGACCGCGAAGAAGGACGGGATCATCCAGATCAGGCGGCGAACTATGAAGCGATACATTCGCCCTTCTCCCGTGAAGATGGCGACGGCCGCCCGATCGGAGATCGGGCGGCCGCTACATCCAAGAACCCCGGGTGGTTACTTCGCGAAGTAGTACTGCTCGGTATTGCTGGCGACCGGGCTCGGGTAGGTCCAGGCCGTCCAGGCGACGGGAATGTTATGCATGTTGTTCTTCACCACCGCGTAGAGATCGCCCGGCGTGCTGATGCCGAAGGCGTAGAACTGGTCGGCGGAGATGTCGAGAAGCTGCTTGAAGAGCTCCTTCTGCTTCTCGGGGTCTGCGGAGGCCTTGATCTCCCGGTAGAGATCCATCTGCTTCTTGACCTCGGCCGGGGGCTCCTCGCCGCTCTTGCCGCCGCTGGCATACCAATCGCCCCACGGCACCGCGAACAGGGACTCGTTCCAGAACGGGAAGTAGAAGGTGGGCTCGAGCATCGCGTCGGCCGAGCCGCCGCTGCCCTGGAACACCGTTGCATCCTGTTCGTTCTTGTCCTTGCGGTCATAGAAGAGCGTGCGGTCGACGGTCTGCGCCTTCGCGTCGATGCCGACCTTCTGCCAGTACTGGGCGACGAGCTGGGTGGCATCGAGCCAGTCGCCCAGGGCCGGAATCACCATGATGGCGATGCTGATGCGCTTTCCGTCGGGGCCCAGGCGGAAGCCCTGGTCGTCCTTCTTCGAATAGGCCTTGTCGAGATACTCATTGGCCTTCGCCACGTCGTAGTCGGTGTATTGGGTGGCGAGTTTCTCGTTGTAGTAAGCCGATTCCTTCCGCGGGCCCGCCTGCCAGGGCACGCCCTCGCCGAGATAGGCCGAATCGATGATCGCCTTGCGGTCGATGGCCAGGGACAGACCGATGCGGAAATCCTTGTTGTTGAAGATCTCGCGCTTGACCGGGTCCTTGTGGGTCAGGTTGAGCGAGATGATGGCCGTATTCATGTCCGAGTTCTTCTCGTCGACCAGGCGGAAGTCGGCTTTCTGGGCGCTGTCCATGAACACGGCGCGGTTGGAGTTGGAGTTGATGTGGCGGTCCTGGTAGTCGATCTCGCCGTTGACCACTTTCAGCACCAGCGTCTGCACGTCGCCGTTCACGCTGATCTGCAGCTTGTCGATATAGGGCAGCTGATTGCCGGCGGGGTCGACCTTGAAGTAGTAGGGGTTGCGCTCGAAAGTGACGATGGTGGCTCCCCCGAGATAGGGATCCTTGATCACCCAGGGCTCCATGACCGGCCGGTCGGGATTCTGCCAGCGCTCATTGGCCTCGGTG
>DATHQQ010000432.1:0-3150 GCA_035482595.1 Verrucomicrobiia bacterium | reverse complement strand
TGCCCCCTGTCTCGAAGGCCACCCCGCCCAGCATCGCCGCACCGATCAGCAGCGTCTGCTGCAGGATCAGCACGAAGGCGGCCGGCACGACATAGCTAGCATAGCCGCCCGTCGGGTTGAACAGGGGAACGGCCAGCACCGAGGCCGGGCTGACGACGGCGAGGAGCCGATCGGCCTCGCCGCCACTGCGCGCCCCGTGGGACACAAGCTCGGCCGTGACGGTGCCGGCCGACTCCATGATGCCCTGGAGCGTCCGGCTGAAGACGAGGAAATAGGCGGAATCGACGAAGGCCGGGAGGCGGGCCGCGTTCCCCTTCAGAAACTCACGGGAAGTCCCCGGCGGAATCTCCAATATGCCGAAGACATGGCGCTGGAAGAGCTCTTGCTGCGCTTGGGCAATCGTATTGGTCCGCACCGCCACCTCGACCGACGCATTCGCATCGAGGGCCATGACGAGCCGGCGGCTGACCTCCGTCTGGTCGAGATCCACCACGGCAATCGGGAGATGGCGGAGGATCTGGCCGAGATAGGGTTGCGGGTAGAAGACGCCATAGAGCAGAGGGGCGATCACCATCAGCCCCATGACGCCGCGGTCTCCCAGGATGCGGCGAATCTCGCCGATGACGATGCTCCCCATTCCTAGGTAGGCGCCGGGGGATGGCTCCGCCGGCCCGGATTCTTCGGCGACGGGACTCCCTTTGCGATGGGCGAGCGCCGCCAGGCGCCACCAGGCGAGGCCGCCGAAGAGAAGGGCCAATGCGGCGAGGATGACGAAAGGCCGGGCGGAATCGGCGACAGGCGCCCCCCGCGCAGCCTGGTCGAAGAGAATCTGCATATACCAGCGCAGCGGCAGGATGGAGCCCCAGCCCCGGGCGAAGGCCTGCATGCCGGCGATGGGAAATCCGACTCCGGCATAGCCGAAGGCGGGCGACACCATGATGGCCGTCAGGCTGAGCCCCAGGGCCAGATTGCGAACGAGAAGGACCAGTAGTGCCGCCAGCCCCTGATAGGCGGCGATGAGCAGGCAGGCCGCGGCAACCATCATCCCCTCATCGCCGCGAAAGGGAATCTGATAGGCCCCGTGGATGACCAGCAGGAGCACCACCATGAGCAGGATGAAGATGGCGAAGAGCGGCGCCAGCTTGCCGGCCAGGGCCGTCAGCGGGCTTCCGCCGGCCGTGCGCAGCCAGGTCCCGAGACCGCGCCGCGAGAACTCGGTGCCGATCGCATAGCAGGTCGAAATCGCGATGACCACATGGAGCACCATGGGCAGCACGGCGCGCAGCAGGAACTGCGCATAGTTGAAGGCCGGATTGGTCAGGACATATTGCTCCACCACCAGGGAGCCCAGGGTCGCGGGCTGCGGCGGAAGCCGGGGTGCCACGGCGGCGATGGCGCCCTGCAGGGCATCGGTCAGCGCCTTCGCCGCTGCATTGCCCGGGGTCAGGAACTGGGTGTTGTAGAAGAGGGAGACCTGCGGCCGCCGGCCGGCCGAGAGATCCCGCTCGAAGTTCGGCGGGATATAGACGGCGGCGATTGCGTCGCCGGCGCGGATCGCCTGCATCGCGGCCGCGAGATCCTCGGCGCGGGCGCTGAGCGAAACGCCCGGCGCCGCTTCGATCGTCTGCAGCATGGCAAGGGAGGTCGGCGTCTGGTCGGCGTCGACCACCACGGTATTGAGCCCCCGTATCACGCCGCTGCTGAAGGTCAGGCCCAGGACGGCGAAGGCGATCAGCGGCACGCCGATCATCAGGAACAAGGCGATCCGGTCGCGCAGGATCCAGCGTAATTCCCGGCTCGCGACCAGCAGAAAACCCGGTTGGGCGGGCGCGATCATTTTCCGACCGTCGGCCAGTCGGCATAGGCGCTCATGCCCGGCCGGAGGCCCGGGACCGGCTCCACGGGATATGCGCGAATGGCGAATGTCCGAAGGTCGAAATCTCCCGTCGCGCGCGTCGCCCGCCAGCCGGCATATTCGCCCTTGGCGGCGATGAGCTTGATCTCTACCGGGATCTGGCGATCTCCCAAGGCGGGAATGCGGACCTCGAACCTGTCGCCCAGCTTGGCGCCCTTGATCAGATCCTCGCGCAGATCGAAGCCCAGCCAGATGTCGTTCATCTCGACGAGGGAGAGCAGCGGAATGCCGGGCGCAACCACCTCGCCCTGCTCGATATCGATCTGATAGACCTGGGTCGCGGCGGGTGCTGCGACCACCATCTGGTCGACGAGCGACTGCAGGGTATTCACCGCCGCCGCGGCGCGCAGGACTTTGGTCTCCGCCATGTGGACTTCCTCCGGCGTGAAGCCCGCAATCGCCTCCTGATAGGCGAGCTTCGCCTGGTCGTTGCTGCGCTGGGCCACCCGCAAACTGGCGGTCGCCTCGTCCAGATGCTGCTGGGTCGCGTATTGCCCGGCGACCAGCTTGTACAACCGGTCATAGGTCTGTTGCGCAAGCGCGACATCGGCGGCCGTCCGGTCGATCTCGGCCTTGCGCACGGCTACGGTCTCCGCCCGCGTCCCGGCATGGATGCGGGCGAGCTCGGCATCGGCCACGCCCTTGGCCGCGACCGCCTCGGCAAGTTTGGCGACCAGCTCGGGATTGTCGATCTGGAGCAGGATTGCGCCCGCCTGGACGTCCTGCCCTCTCTGCACCGGGATCTTGGCGACCCGGCCGTCCACCCGCGCGGCGATGTCGATGCGCGTGCTGTCGGCCTCGCCCTGGATCATCAGCGGCACCGGCCGGGAGAGATACCAGGCGGAGAGTCCGACGATGACCGCGACGATCGCCGCCACCGCGATCGCCGTCGGCGCAGCTTTGTGCCTTGCGCTCGTCATATCGGATGTGGCCCTCGGCGGAAGTTGCGGTGCGGGATCGGCAGCACTATGGCAGCGGCCGCCAGCTTGTCAGTGGCCCGCCGGGACAAATTCATTGCGCAGGCGGCCAATTTGGGCTTTGGGACCATACAGGCTACCTTGGGCAGGCCTAGGCTGGACAGTTTAGACCCAGCGTATGCGAATGACGAGACGCGCGAATCCGCGCCAACCGAGCTATGCGGCATTCTGGGTCAGAACCATGGCCGAGGCTTTCGAATCCGAACGGCTCGATCTGCACATACTCGATACCTACGGGTGCTCTATGTGGGCGGCGAG
>DATHQQ010000431.1:0-3475 GCA_035482595.1 Verrucomicrobiia bacterium | reverse complement strand
CGCCCAGCGGGGGAAGAAGGTGGTGAGCGCCAGCTCGGGAAAGGCGACGAGGTCGCAGCGGAAGTGATGGGCCTCGCCCATCAGCGCCAGCAGGCGCTTCACGACCTGCCCGCGGCTCTCGCTGCGCGTGATGGGGCCGAGCTGTGCCGCGCCGATGGTGATGGTACGAGGCATGGAGATCTTCCTTCGGGTGGAATCGTCGGGGCGATGCCTGGTTCTTACCCTCTCCCGCGCTTTGAAGCGGGAGAGGGAAAAACGCGATGCGCGCCGGCTTTGCCTACTTCACCGCCGAAAAGGCCGTCGGGGCGAGGATCTGGTTGTGGATCCTGGCAACGATCGGGCCATTGGCCTCGGTCTCCGCCCGCTTCTTCTGCCATTCCGGATCGGCCATGAAGGCGTTCCACTTCTTTTCCCGGTCGGCCAGAGATTCCCAGGCAATCATATAGGTGAGGGCTTGGTTGGAATCGCCGATCGCCGTCGTCCAGAAGCCGGCCTGTCGGATGCCGTGCTTCTCCCAGATCTTCAGCGTGATGGTGTCGAAGCGTTTCACCAGATCGGGCAAGCGGCCCGGCAGGCAGTCATAAATACGCAGCTCGTAAAGCATCGGAGGTCCTCCTGTTCGGCCGCCCATACTCCGCGGTGGCGCTTCTGTTGTCAAAATTGTCGAGGCATCGACCGATCGTGCAGCATTGCAAGACGCGTGTCGCCATGGTGAGCTTTCCTGGTGGTGTCGAGTGCGGAGGATGTTTCCATGAAAGTCGGAATCGTCGGGGTCGGCGCGGTGGGGGCGGCGACGGCCATGGCGGTCGCCTTGCGGGCGCGGGCGCGGGAGATGGTGCTGATCGATCGCGACCAGGCGCGGGCCAGGGCCGTCGCCACCGACATGCATTACGGCGAGCCGCTCTCGGCCCTGCTGGAGATCCGTGACGGCGATTACGGCGATCTCGCCGATGCGGGTGTCGTCGTCGTCACCGCCGGCATCAACGAGAAGGCGGGCGGGGCCACCGACCGCAAGGATCCCGCCGGCCGGCTGCGCCTGCTCGACGCCAATGTGAAGGTCTACGAGGATATCGTCCCGAAGATCGTGAAGGTCGCGCCCAATGCCCCGGTCCTGGTGGTGACCGACCCGCCGGAGCCGCTGATCGATGTGGCCCGCCATCTCGCCGGCCATGACCGGGTGCTGGGCACCAGCACTTTTCTCGACAGCCTGCGCTTCCGCGTCCATCTCGCCGGTCGCTTCCACGTCAGCCCCTCCTGCGTCGAGGCCAATGTGGTGGGCGAGCATGGCACATCCAGCGTCTTCCTCTGGTCCTCGGCGCGCATCGGGGGCGCGCTGGTGACCGAGGCGCTGGCCAGGCGCGGCATCGACTTCGACAAATTTCGCCAGGAGGTCGAGCAGGAGGTGCGCTACGCCAATATCACGATCATCGAGGGCATCGGCGCCAGCCAATATGGCGTCGGCATGGTGGCCGCACGGGTCGCCGAGGTGATCCTGCGCGACGAACGCGCCGTCTTCCCTGTCGGCTACCACAACCAGCGCTACGACGTGGCACTGTCGCTGCCCAGCGTGGTGGGCCGCGAGGGGGTGAGCGAGGTGATCTGGCCCGAGATGTCGCCGGCGGAAGCAGCGGCACTGGAGCTGAGCGCCGCGACGCTCAAGGCCGCGGTCGGGAAGTATCTGGGCAAGGGCTGAGGATGCGGGGGCTGCGGCCGGCATGACGAGCGCGGCGGAAAAGGCGGGTCCGCCGGAGCATCTCGACGGGCCGGATATCGGCCTGGCCCTGCTGGCGATCGGCGCCGGCAGCATGGATGCCCTGGGCTTCTTCGCTTTGGGCGGGGCGCTGCCGTCGGCGATGACCGGCAATACCGCGCTCCTCGGCCTCGCCCTGGGCCAGGGTCATCCCGCCGCGGCCGCCCCGCCCCTCGCCGCCGGGCTGGGCTTCGTGCTGGGGGCAGCGCTGGCGGCGGCGATGCTGCATCTGGGCTTGAACAGGCTTCCGGTGCGCCGCGGCGTCGCCGGGCTGCTGGCCGCGGAATTCTGTCTCCTCGCCGGGCTTCTCCTGGCCTGGCAATTCATCGACCGCTCGGCCGGCGGCCTGCCGCTCTATGCCCTGATCCTCCTGGGCGCGGCCGGCATGGGAGTCCAGAGCGTGGCGGCCCGGCAGGACAACCGGCCCGGCGTCACCACCGTCGTCTTCACCAGCACCCTGACATCCATCGTCATTTCTCTGACGGGCGCCATTCTCCGCTCGCCGCACCGCCTGGGCTTCGCCGTCAAGCGCCAGATGTTCATGTTCCTGGCCTATGGTATCGGCGCCGTGACGGGTGGCTTTCTGACCTGGCACGCCATCGATGCGATCCCCTTCCTGCCGCTGGCCGCCGCCTTGCTGGGGCTCTGGCTGCATCTGGTGGGATCGTCCAAGACCGGCGTAGGTTGACGGCGGCCGGGGCGGCCCTATACCCATCCGCTGCAGACCCATAGCCCGATCCGGAGGAGACTCTCATGGCCCATGGCGACATTCTTTCCGCGAGCGGCCTGACCGCCGCCGAGATCGGTGGTGGCACCCTCGCCGTCCATTCGCCCATCGACGGCAGCGCCATCGCGAAGCTCAAGACCCATGGCGCCGCGGAGGTCCAGGCCATGATCGCCCAGGGCGTCGTGGCCTTCCGCGCCTGGCGCCAAGTCCCCGCCCCGCGCCGGGGCGAGCTGGTGCGGCTCTTCGGCGAGGAGCTGCGGGCGGCGAAGGAGAGCCTCGGCCGGCTGGTGACCCTGGAATGCGGCAAGATCCTGCAGGAGGGGCTGGGCGAGGTGCAGGAGATGATCGACATCTGCGATTTCGCCGTCGGGCTCTCGCGCCAGCTCTATGGCCTCACCGTCGCTTCGGAACGTCCGGGTCATGCCATGCGCGAGAGCTGGCACCCTTTGGGCGTCTGCGGAATCATCACCGCCTTCAACTTCCCCGTCGCCCCCTTCGCCTGGAACGCGGCTTTGGCGCTGGTCTGCGGCGATCCCGTGATCTGGAAGCCTTCGGAGAAGACGCCGCTTTCGGCGCTGGCCGTGGGCAAGATCTTCGCCCGCGCCGTGCAGCGCTTCGGCGACGCGCCGGCTGGCCTGCTCCAGATCGTCATCGGCGAGCGCGAGGCCGGCGAAGTTCTGGTCGACAGCCATGACGTGCCGGTCATCTCGGCCACCGGCTCGACCCGCATGGGGCGCGCCGTCGCCCCGAAGCTGGCGGCGCGCTTCGCCCGCGCCATCCTCGAGCTCGGCGGCAACAACGCCATGATCGTCGCCCCCTCGGCGGATCTGGAGATGGCGCTCCGGGCCATCGTCTTCTCCGCCGTGGGCACCGCCGGCCAGCGCTGCACGAGCCTGCGCCGCCTGATCGTCCAGGATCAGGTCTATGACAAGCTGATCCCGCGGCTGATCACAGCCTATCAGGGGCTGCCCATCGGCGATCCCCTCGCGCAAGGCGTG
>DATHQQ010000430.1:0-2453 GCA_035482595.1 Verrucomicrobiia bacterium | reverse complement strand
GCCTGCCACCGCGTCGGCCACGGCCGTCGGCCGGTAGAGCTTCTGGATCATGTCGCGCGCCTTGTCCTCATCGGCGGGCGTGCCGCCGGCGACCGACAGGAGATCGGGTGCCAGTGCCACGAAGCCGGCCACAGCCAGGCGGCGCGCGACATCCTCGATATGCGCATTGAGGCCGCGGTTCTCGTGGATCACGAGGACCGCCCCGAAACCTGAGCCGGACGCAGGCTTGGCCAGATATCCCTGCACCGCCCCGCTCTTGCCGGGATAGCTCACGGAAGCCGCCGCGATGCGCGGATCGTCGGGCGACACCACGGCCGCCTCGGCGCGCCCGATCTCCAGCAGCGGCAGCAGCAGGGCAGCCGCCGCCGTGCCGCCCGCCAAGGCCGCAAGCCGATCGAGGAAGACGCGCCGTTCGAGGGGTGCGTGGGCGTACTCGTCATAGAGCTCGATGATGCGCCGGTCCATGTCCACCTCCCGAAGATCAAGCAGGGCGATCACGATCCGCAAGCAATCCCGGCCAGCCCCGGAATATAGCAAGATTCAGCGGCCGGCTTGAATCCTATCGACGCGATCCTGCGGTCTCGCTCTCTTCGTCATTCCCGCGAAAGCGCTAGGCCTTTGTGCAAGTCGAGCCGGATTTCCTTTGGATCCCCTCCCCCCTTGCGGGGGAGGGTTAGGGTGGGGGGTGGGATCCGCGTCTGCGGATCATGATGAGCTGTGCGGCATCGACGGCATTGTTGAGAATACGGCCACCCCCTCCCCGGCCCTCCCCCCTCAAAGCGTGAGCCTTACGGCCCGCAGGGGGAGGGAGAAGAGAATCCAAGGGAACGGTGCCGTGATTTGGTGGTATGGATGCAGCTGCGGTTTCACGGATGATGCCGTGGACGCGCAGCGTGGCGGCGCGCGGTCGGGGATTCTCCGGTCGGGGATTGTGGGGGGACGATCGAGATGGTTTTTGCCGCGGTCGCGGTCGCTCTGCTCGGCTTCATTCTGAAGGCCATCGCGGCGGAGCCCGCGGGCTGGTTTCTGGTGCCGCTTGCCGGGGTGGCGGGCATCTACCATGTCTACGTCCATATGCAGGCCGCCCGATCGGAGCGCCCGCCGATACGCCTCGCAGCGATCTCCGACCTTCTGCTGCTGAGCGCGCTGCTGTGGCAGATCGATTTTGGCTCCTACAACTGCGGCCACACCACGATCGACGGGGTGGCATGGCAGTTCGGATGGTCTTCCGAATACGGGTGCACGCTCATTCGCGGCGTTCCGGCGATTCTGATCGACCTCGCCCTCTACCTTCCCGCGGCCGTCACCTGGTGGCGACTGCGAGCCGTCGTATAGCTCACCTCAGGGCTGAGGCGCCGGGGCGGGGCTCCCGAATATATCCTCGCGCGAGATCGACGCGTGGCGCGGCAGCGAGCGGCCGCCCAGCACGCTATCCTCGAACAGCGAGCCGTATTGAAACTTGCCGCAATCGAAGTTCATCCGGCCTGTCAGCTTGACCCCGGCGACCGCGACGGCGCTGTCCTCGGGCACCTCCAGGTAATCGATGTCCGGCGACCGGTCGCAGAGGGCGATCGTGGTGCCCGGCGGAATATCGAGGCCCGAGACCGCCAGGGGGGCCGAGCCGCGGATCGTCTCGATCTCGCTGAGGCGTCCCTGGCTGAAGCGGATGCGGGTCCCGGCCGCGAGATCGAAGGCTCCCACCCGCTGGGCCGAGGCCAAGGTGCAGGCGTCGAGGCCATCGCCGCTCAGCGCGATCTCCTCGCCGCCGGCGCAGGCGACCCCGCCGACCTCCGCCGCCTCAGCGAGCACGCAGTGTTCGAGGAGGCGGTGTCCGACGATCCTGAAATCGATGTCCCGGCCCGCGGCACAGGCGAGGTCCACGACGAGCCTGCCGCCGCCGGCATCGGCGATCTCGGCCGCCACGACCGTGGGCTGCGCCAAGGTGCAGTGCTGCAGCTCGCCGCCATCCTCCGCGAACTCGACCGGCTCTCCGGCGCGGCAGGGCGTCCCCTGGAGGGTCGCATCCGCGGCAAGGGTCGCGCTCTTCACCATCCCTCGATCCGACGCCGTAGGATTGGCCGGAAGGATCAGGCGGATGTCGCCCTGCCATCGCGCCCCGTCGATCGACACCGCAGCACCCGGCTCGGCTTCGATCTCGTAGAGGCGCCCGGCCTCGTCCACGCTGACCCAGCTTCCCTGCGGCAGCGCGATCCCCGCCACGACCGTTGCCGCCTCGAGCCGATAGTGATGCCGTGCCTGATAGATGTCGGATCCGATCTGGTCGGCGAGACGGGCGGCCCAGAAGCCGATGCCGGCGATCCATGTCGCGCCCACGACCGCGGCCGCGGCCGCGAGGGGCCATGCCAGTCGGCGCCGCAGGCGGACGCGACGGCGGCCGAGAAAGTATGCCGCCCCGAGGCCCAGCATGAGGAGGGTGGTGACGGGCAATGCCT
>DATHQQ010000429.1:0-3068 GCA_035482595.1 Verrucomicrobiia bacterium | reverse complement strand
CCACTTCTGCTGGGCCATGTCGTCGATCGCGGCGCGCTGCTTCGGCGCCGAGAGCTCGCCGTCGAACCAGGTGACTTCGACGTTGAAAAGCTTGCCCCAATATTCCGCGGCGCGCTTGCCCTGGGCGCACCAGGTCGCCTGCAGCCCGGCATTGGAGAAGGCGGCCTTCAGCGGCTTGTCCGGCCGGGTCGTCTCCTTGGCCATGTCGGCCGCCAGCGCCGGGCTGACGCCCATGCCGGCCATGAGCGCTGCCGCGCTCGCCGATGCCGCCGCCACCTTGAAAAAGTCGCGCCGGCTCGAACCACGAGAATCGATTTCGTCGCTCATCTAGGGTCTCCTCCCATTTGTCGGCCGAAGGCGCTCGACCGCGGTTCACGGCGCCCAGCATCCGGGCCGCCATTTGTACGACAATAGAATTGACCGTGCCGGGCCGCTTGTAAAGTGGGGCAAATCGGCCAAGGAGAGGTAAAGAGCGTGCCGGCAGAGAGCACGAGGCCGGCCGGCCCACGACCGGACAGCCGTGGGGCAAGCCCGGCTAACGATTAAGGGTGCTCATCATCCCAGCGAGGTCAGGGCCGAGAGCAGGAAGGCTATCAGCACATAGCCCATGACCTTGTGGAAGTAGAGATAGTATTTCGGCCAGGCCTGGAGATCGAAGCTGTTGTGCTCGCTGCGGAGCGTGACGAAGGGCAGCAGGGCGTCGAGGCTGTAAATCAGGCGGTCGACCGGCCGCATGGCGCGCATGCGCACCTGCGGCTCGAAGCCGAAGATGAAGGCCCCCAGCGGCACCAGAATCAGGATCCAGATGGCCGAGCGCTCAGGATAGATGCCGAAGCCGATGATGGCCCAGCGCATGCCCAGCCAGAACCAGGTGAGGCCGCTGGACTCATGCCATTGCCGGAGATAGCCGGCGTAGAGGATCTCCTTGGCCTTGTCGGGGAAGCCTGCATTGCGCAGGACATCGGCCAAGGTGCGATAGGGCTGGGGCGAGTATTGCCTTTCCTTGGCGAGCCAGTCGATGAAGGCCTTGGATTCCCGGGCGGCGACATCGTTGTTCTCGGTCTCGCGATAGCCGCCCAGGCGCTCATAGGTGAAGCCCTCGAGATCGAGGGCGGTGGGCCAGGCGTTGGGCAGGTCCTGCAAGGCCTTGGCGCTGACGTTGCGCAGCACGAGCTTCGCCGACGGACGCCAGTCGATGGCGGCATAGCCCTTGCTCGCCAGGCGGATCTCGGCGCCGATGGTGGTGCCGGTGAGGTCGACGGAATCGAAGCTCCCGCCCGTCAGGTCGACATTGCTGCCCACCTTGGCGAAGGTCATGCTGAGCAGGCCGAAGATCCGCGCGCCTTCGGTCACGGAGAGTCCCTCGCCGATCACCGCCCCGTCGAGATCCACCCCCTTGGCGAAGGTGGAGCCGGTCAGCAGCACGCCGCCGTCGACCTTCACATAGGCGAGGTCCACCGGCCCATCGAAGGTGCCTTTCTTGCCGAGAGAGAGGACATGGCCGATATGGGCCGCGGGCATGGTGAGCGAGCCCGCGACATGGGAGCCGTCGAGGCGCAGATTGTAGCCGATATCGCCGTCGGGGATGGCGATGTCCTGGTAGCTGCCCGCATCCATGAGCAGGTCCTGGGCGACCTTGGTGCCGCGCATGTCCAGAGGGCCCGCGAAGCGGGTGCCGGTCATCTTGAGATTGCCGCCGATGGCCGCCCCTTGGAGATCGGTGCGCGCGAGGCTGCTGCGTTCCATGAAGAGGTCGCTGCCGACCTCGAGATTCTCCAGCCACGCCCAGCCGGCGATGGCGCTGTCCTGGAGCAGGATATCGGCCTTGATCGAGGCGCCGAGCAAGCTGATGCCGGGCAAGACGGCATGACGCAGCTGAAGATTATGAGCGATCGCGAGACGCTCCAGATTGAAGCCCTTGCCCACGGCGATGCCGTCGAACTCCGCCGAGCCGCCGATACTCGTGCGCAACAGATGAAGCTGGCCGGCGACGATGGCGCCGGCGAGGCTGAGATTGCCGGCGAAGCTGCCGCCGTCCAGGTCGACGGAGCCCAGGAAACGCGAATTGGCGAAGGAGATATTCTCAGCCGCGGAGAGGCCGTGCAGGTCGACATCGCCCGCGAAGCGCATGCGCTCCAGCGACAGCTCGTACCCAGGCGTCGCATTTGTCAGATTGAGCGGGAAGTCGATCTCGCCGCCGGCGATATGGACCCCGCTATGGGGGATCAGCGCCTTCAGCTGCGGATCGAAGAACAGCGCCGTCATGAAGGTCGGCGAGAGCTTTCGCGACGCATCCGACACCCCCGCGCCCTTGTCCAACTCCGCCGTCGCCCCGGCGCAGATTTGCCGCCAGACCCAGCTCTCAGCCGGCGACCAGCCGGGGCGCTCCGCACCGGCGCAGTCCGTCGGCCCCTCCGCCGCCCTCGCGACCGAGGCCGGCAAAGCGAGCAGAAGGAATGGCAGGAGAAGAAATAGGGCGAGGCGAAGGGGCCGGAGAGTCATGCAGCACTGTTCGGGTGAAATGTGGCGCAATTTTGAGGAAGGCGGTACGGAGGGTCCGGCCGATTGCCGATACCACACCCGATAACGCCGCGCGACACCCATTGGTTGCCATTGACGGCCCTGCCGGCAGAGATTAGCCAGAGAGTTCAGGCCCTTGCCGCCGGGTCTTCGGGATGGGTGGCCGCCTTGCATAGACGCCGCGGGAAGGCCGCGGCTATACTCGCCCGGTCCCCCAGAAGAGGTTCGGCCGGAGACGCAATGGGATGGTGAGCGACGCCGACAGAAAGACCCTCGCCGATTGGGCGGCCCGGGCGGAGCGCGAACTCGCGGGAAAGCCGGTGTCGGGCCTCGACTGGCAGACCCCCGAGGGCATCACCGTCAAGCCGCTCTACACGGCCGCCGATCTCGAGAAGCTCGGCCATCTCGACAGCCTGCCCGGCTTCCCGCCCTATCTGCGCGGGCCGCGGGCGACCATGTACAGTTTTCGACCCTGGACCATCCGCCAATATGCCGGCTTCTCCACCGCCGAGGAATCCAACGCCTTCTTCCGCGACAATCTGGCGGCG
>DATHQQ010000428.1:0-2452 GCA_035482595.1 Verrucomicrobiia bacterium | reverse complement strand
ATCGAGGTCTTCGCCGCAAATGACGTCGAGGTGATGATCGACGCGGCCGACGGCTATACCCCGACCCCCGTCGTCTCCCATGCGATCCTGACCTACAACAAGCATCGCAAGAGCGGGCTTGCCGACGGGATCGTCATCACGCCGTCACACAACCCGCCGGAGGACGGCGGCTTCAAATACAACCCCCCGAGCGGCGGCCCGGCCGATACCGGCGTCACCAAATGGATCGAGAACGCCGCCAATGCGCTGATCGAGAAGAAGCTCGAGGGGCTGCGGCGCATACCCCATGAGCGCGCGCGCAAATCGCCGCTGATCCACCGCCACGACTACATCGGCGCCTATGTCCCCGATCTGGCGAATGTCGTCGATATGGCCGCGATCCGCGCCGCAGGCGTGAAGATCGGGATCGATCCGCTGGGCGGGGCCAGCGTCCATTTCTGGCAGCCCATCATCGAGACCTATGGCCTCGATGCGACCATCGTCAACGACACCGTCGATCCGACCTTCCGCTTCATGCCGCTGGATTGGGACGGGCGGATCCGGATGGATTGCTCCTCCCCTTACGCCATGGCGGGGCTGATCGCCATGCGCGACAAATTCGACGTCGCCTTCGCCAATGACACGGATGCCGACCGGCATGGAGTCGTGACGCGATCCAACGGGCTGATGAATCCCAATCACTACCTGGCGGCCGCCATATCCTACCTCTTCGGCAATCGGCCCGATTGGGCTAGCGGCTGCGGTGTGGGCAAGACCATCGTCAGCAGCGCCATCATCGACCGAGTTGCGGCCAAGCTCGGCCGCAAGCTGGTCGAGATGCCGGTGGGCCTCAAATGGTTCGTCGACGGGCTTCTCACCGGCTCCCTCGGCTTCGCCGGCGAGGAGAGCGCCGGCGCCACCTTCCTCCGGCGCGACGGGTCGGTCTGGACGACCGACAAGGATGGGCTGATTCTCGATCTGCTGGCCGCGGAGATCACCGCCAAGACCAAGCGGGATCCGAGCCAGATCTACGATGCGCTGACCCAGGAATTGGGCGAGCCCTTCTACGAGCGGATCGACGCCCCGGCGACGGCCGAGCAGAAGAAGCTGCTGACGGCGCTCTCGCCCGGCCAGCTCGCGCTTGTCTCTCTGGCCGGCGAGCCGGTCAAGGCCGAGCTCACCGCCGCTCCCGGCAACGGTGCTTCCTTCGGCGGCATCAAGGTGATCACGGAGAGCGGGTGGTTCGCGGCCCGGCCCTCGGGCACGGAAGAGGTCTACAAGATCTATGCCGAGAGCTTCCGCAGCGAGGATCATCTTCGCCGCATCCAGCGGGAAGCCAGGGACGCCGTCGCGCGGGTCTTCGACAAGGCGAGGCCCGGCTAAGGCGGCATGCCCCGGGACCGTCAGAAGCTCTTTCTCGAAGGATCGATCGGAAGAGCCCTTGTCCGGCTCGCCATTCCCATCGTCCTGGGCAATGTCCTGCAGACGGGCTACCAGCTCACCGATGCCTTCTGGGTCGGCAGATTGGGCGCGGCGGCGGTGGCGGCGGTCTCGGTCAGCTTTCCCGTCACCTTCCTGGTGATCGCCCTCGGCGCCGGTCTCGCCATGGCGGGAGCGACGCTCTCGGCGCAATATATGGGGGCGGGGCGCCAGGACATGGTCAATCATGTCGCAGCCCAGACCATGATGATGGTGGCCGTCACCTCGGTCTTCCTGGGCGCGGCAGGCTATCTGCTGGCGCCCTATCTGCTGGAGCTGCTGGGTGTGGCCCCCGATGTCTACAGCGGCGCGCTCGGCTTCATGCGCGTCGCCTTCGTCGGCATCATCTTCGTCTTCCTCTATGCCATGTTCCAGGCGCTGATGCGCGGCGTCGGCCAGACGCGGATGCCGCTGCTGATCGTCACGGGAGCGGTCACCCTGAACTTCATCCTCGATCCGCTTTTCATCTTCGGCTGGGGGCCCCTCCCGGCCCACGGCGTGGTGGGTGCGGCGCTCGCGACCTTGGTGACCCAGGCCCTGGCCGCGACCCTTGGGATCGTCGTCTTCCTGCGCGGCCGCCATGGGATCCAGCTCGCCTGGCGCGGCCTCCGGCCGGACCTGCCCTACATCAAGCGCGCCTTCTTCCTGGGATTGCCCGGATCGATCGAGCTGTCGGCGCGGGGCATGGGGCCCATGGCCATGTCCTTCCTGGCGGCGAGCTTCGGCACATTGACGATCGCCGCCTATGGCGTGGGCACGAACGTGCTGCAGTTCCTCACCATCCCGGCCATGGGCCTCTCCATGGCCGTATCGACCCTGGTCGGCCAGAACATGGGCGCGGGGAATATCGAGCGGGCGGCTCGGGTGACCGTGCTCGGCGCCGCCGCCGGCTTCGTTCTCCTGAGCCTGGCGGGGATCCTTGCTTTTCTCTTCGCGCCCGCCATCGTCGCCTTCTTCGTGCCCGGGGATCCGCAGGTCATTGCCCAGGGCGCGC
>DATHQQ010000427.1:0-13912 GCA_035482595.1 Verrucomicrobiia bacterium | reverse complement strand
GCCGACGACCGCGACGGCGCCCCGGTCTATCTCGCCCGCAATGCCTGGGAGCTGGACTATATCCAGCGGCAGTATCCGGACATCCGCTTCGCCAAGACCCGCGAGCAGCCGGAGATTTGATCGGGACCTCGCCCTACTTTCCCCCTCGCCAATTTTATTCTCCCTCGCCCCCGGAACGGGGGAGAGGGCGGGGTGAGGGGGTCTATCAACCTCGCCTATCGCCGGATGGCTCGCGCTGCAACCGCCACCCCCTCACCCTGACCCTCTCCCCCGTTCCGGGGGCGAGGGGAATAGAAGAACGGGGCGAGGGGAATAGAAAAAAGGGGCGAGGGGATGAAGCGCGCGAGAGATAGGCCTCAGCGCCGCTTGCCGTAGCGCTTCTCCATATCGGCGGCGAGCCTGGCTTCGCGCTGGTATTCGCCGCCGCCGAGGCGGATCGCGGTCACATGCCCCCGCGCATTTCGAAGCCGATGCACCGCCTCGCCGTGGCTGTCGAAGCCATTGGCGAGGGCGAGCCGGCCGCGATCGCGGCCGGCGATTGAAATCTCGGCCGCATCCTCGAAGGGATTGGCCAGCTCCGGATGGGCGACCAGCACCTTGTCGCCCATGGGCACGAGATCGACGCAGCGCCAGATGCTCCACCACCGCCCGGTCCAATCGGCGACCCTTCGCGCCGGCGCCCCTTCGCGGGCGAAGCGCCGCAGGATCTCCGTCACCCCCGCCGCCCATATCGAGGCCTGTCCGTCGATGGCGTTGGTCACCAGGGAGAGGGTGAGGGAGGCATCGGGCATCATGGCCGTGCGGCTGATGAAGCCCTGGAAGGCGCCGCCATGGCCGAACCAATTCCAGCCGGCGCTGCGGCCGATCATCAGCCCCAGGCCGTAGCGGAGATCGACGGTGGAATGGGGCGAGCGCCATTGGGGCCGAACCATCTCGCGCCGGCTCGCGGCAGTGAGCACGCTGCTCTTCGCCGCCGGGTCGAGGCTGGCGAAGAAGCGCGTCAGGTCCCGCGCCGTGCTGACGAAGCCCGTCGCGGCGGCGAGCGCGCCGGTGGAATTGCGGCCGGGGATCACGACGCGCCGGCCGAGGGGCTGCTTCCCGCTATGGCCGCTCGCCATCCGGGCGAGGTCGACGGAACCGATGTCCGGCTCCGTCTCCTCGAGCTTGGCCGCCTCGACGATCTCGCGCTTGATCCAGCGGTCGTAGGGCTCGCCTGTCACCGCCTCGATGACGAGACCGGCAAGTCCGAAGCCGTGGTTCGAATATTTGAATCGGGTATTGGCGTCGATGACCGGCGCCTCGTCCAGGGCTGCGCGTAGCTCCCCCTCGCTGAGGAAGGGGCGCTGGTCCAGCCATTGGCCGCTGTCGGTGCCGTCGCGAATGATGCCGGCGCTATGGGAGAGGAGCTGGGCGATGGTGGTCCGGGCGACCGCGGGATGCAGCCCCTTCACATGGCGCCCGGCCGGATCGTCGAGGCCGAGCCTTCCTTGCTCGCGCAGCTTGAGAATGCCGGCGGCGGTGAAGCTCTTGGAATGGGAGGCGACGCGGAAGCGGTGGCGCGGCGAGAGGGCGGCGTCCTTCGCGAGATCGGCCTTGCCGAAGGCCTGCTCGAAGACGAGCCTGCCCCTATGCGCGATCGCCAGCACCGCGCCGGGCTGCTCGGCCAGGCGCATCTGATAGCCGAGCCATTGCGGTATGTAGCCGAGGGCGGCCTTCAGCCAAGGTTCCATCCGGCAGACTCCCTCAGCTCAGATGCCGCAGATATTGCGCGACGAAGTCGCAGCCGGCGAGCTCGACATAGGCGTCGCTCAGCCGCCGGGTCACCGGGCCCGGCACCTTGCCCTCGCCGATGAGGGCGCCGTTGATCGAGCGCACGGGGCAGAGGCAGAGGCTGGTGGAGGTGAGGAAGGCCTCCTCCGCGGTATAGGCGTCGTAGAGGTCGATATCCCGCTCGGCGATGGGAATGCCGAGCTTCTTCGCCAGCTCCATCACCGTGGCGCGGCTGATGCCCGGCAGCACGAAGCGCTCTTGCGGCGTCAGCAGCTTGCCCTCGCGCACCAGGAAGATGTTGGAGCCCATGCCTTCGGCGAGATTGCCGCTGTGGTCCAGCAGCACCGCCCAGGCGTTGGGATTGAGCGAGCGGGCCTCGTGATCTCCGATGATCATGTTGAGGTAGTTGTGGCTCTTGGCCCGCGGGCTGAAGGAATCCGGCGGGGTGCGCCGTGTGGGCGGCACCACCACCTCGATCCCGTCGCGGAAGTTCTTGGCCCGTGCCTTCAGCGGCAGCGGCTGGCATTCGACGATGACCGTCGGCTTGCCCACCGCGGAAGTGTCGCGATCCAGGGACAGCGGCCCGCGGGAGATGCGCTGGGTCAGCCAGTAATCGTCCTCCTTGTCGATCAGATGCAGGTTGCGCGCGAGCACCTCCTCGCTGATCGCCACCGTCTCAGCCGGCGTCAGGCCGGGATCGATGCGCAGATAGTCGAGGGAGTGGAACAGCCGGTCGACATGCTCCTTCAGCCGGAAGGGCTTATGGGCGAAGGTGCGGGCGGTGTCGAAGACCGCATCGCCGAAGAGGAAGCCGCGGTCGCGGAAGGAGATCAGCACCTCGCTCTCCGGCAGGATGCGGCCGTTGTGATAGGCGACGCGTTCGTTCTGTCTGGGGTGGTTCATATGTCTCGTCCGTAGCTGCGGGTTGTTGCGTTCAGCTGAGCGTGGCCGGGAAGCCCGGCGCACGAAGGTCGGTCTTGAGGGCATCCTCCAGCAGCTTCACCACCGCGGTGGACCAGGCATGGCCGCCGAGCTGCTCGCGGGCGCGGATGAAAGTCTGCTCCGCCAGGGCGCCGAGGTCGAGGGGCACGCCGGATTCGCGGCCCATCTTGGTGGCGAAACCCAGATCCTTGCAGGCGAGGTCCATGGTGAAGCCGATGTCATAGCTGCCGTTGAGGATCAGCTGGCCCTCGGTCTCGAAGACGAAGCTGTTGCCGGAGCTGGCCTTGATGGCGGCGAAGGCGCGGGCGAGATCGAGCCCGCCGCGCCGGGCGAGCATCAGCGCCTCGCCCGTGCCGAGGAGGTTGATGAAGGCCAGCATATTGGTGATGACCTTGATCACCGAGGCGCTGCCCAGCGGGCCCATATGGATCACTTCGCCGCCCATGGCCTCGAAGGCCGGCAGATGAGTGCGGAACAGTACCTCCCCGCCGCCCACCAGCACGGTGATCTCGCCCGCAGCCGCGCGATGCACCCCACCGGTGACCGGGGCCTCCAATGTGGCGATGCCCCTGTCCTCGGCCAGTGCTGCGATGCGGGCGATCTCGTGCTGGTCGTTGGTGCTCATCTCGATCCAGGTGCCGCCGGCTGCGAGCCCGGCCAGCACGCCCTTGGCGCCCGTCACCACTGCGGTCGAGGCGGCGGGCGACGGCAGGCAGGTGATGACGGCATCGCAGACCGCGGCCGCCTCCGCCGGGCTCGCCGCCCAGCTCGCCCCCAAAGCCAGAAGCGGGTCCGCCGCCTCGCGGTCGAGATCATGTACCGTGACCGCGAAGCCGCCGCGGATCAGACTTCTTGCCAGAAGCCCGCCGAGATGGCCGAGGCCGATGAAGCCGTAGCGGAGCGGCGCGGCCTTCCTGCTGCTGTCCGTCATCTGTCCGTCAATCCCCGTTGGTGATCGCTCAATCGAAATCCATCGGCTGCTCCGCCGGCTCCAGATGGAGCGCCCGGTCCTCATAGGGATGGGCGAGCGCCACCGCCTCGTCGAGCTCGACCCCCAGCCCCGGCTCGCTCGGCGGGATGACGAAACCCGCCTCGAACCGGATCGGCTTCTTCAGGATCTTGGCATGGAAGCCGCCCCAATCCTGGATGCTCTCCAGGATCAGGAAGTTCGGGCTGCAGGTGGCGATCTGGATGTTGGCGGCCCCGACCACGGGCCCGCAATAGAGATGCGGGGCGATCTGGGCGTAATGCGCCTCGGCCATGCCGGCGATCTTCTTGGCCTCCAGCAGCCCGCCGACGCGGCCCAGATTCATCTGCAGGATCGAAGCCGCCCCCAATTCGAGCACGCGGGCGAATTCATATTTGCTCGTGAGGCGCTCGCCGGTCGCGATGGGCATGCGCACCTGGCGCGCGACCTGGGCCATCTCCTCCGGCATCTCCGGCGGCACAGGCTCCTCGAACCAGAGCGGCTCATAGGGCTCGATCCGCCGCGCCAGGCGCAGCGCGCCGGAGACGGTGAACTGGCCATGGGTCCCGAAGAGCAGATCGGCCTTGCGGCCCACCGCCTCGCGCAGGCGCCGGCAGAAGGTCTCGGAGAGCTCGAGGCGATCCAGGCTCGGTTGGCGCGGATCGAAGACGCCCCAGCGCCCGGCGGGATCGAACTTCACTGCGGTGAAGCCCTGGGCGACATATTCGGCGGCGCGGGTGGCCGAGAGCTCGGGGTCGCGATAGACCCGTGCCTCGTCGTAGCCGCCGGGGTCATCGGCCTTGGGATAGATGTAGGTGTAGGCCCGCAGCCGCTCATGGACCTTGCCGCCGAGGAGCTCATAGACGGGCTTGCCCACCGCCTTGCCGACGATGTCCCAGCAGGCCATCTCGATGCCCGAGAGGATGCTGCCCAAGGTCATGTCGGGCCGGGCGCTGTAGCCGCGGCCATAGATGCGGCGCGACATCGCCTCGATATGGAAAGGATCGCCGCCGATGACGTGGCGCTCGACCACATCGGCGATCATCTGCGCCACCACATGGGGGCCAAAGGTCGCGGTATAGACCTCGCCGACGCCCTCGATGCCGTTGTCCGTCACCAGCTTCAGGAAGGTGAAATACCGCCCGCCGAAGCCCGGCGGCGGATTGCCGACGACGAAGGTCTTGAGCTCCCTGATCCTCATGATTTCCCCTTCGGTATTTCCCTGGGAGAAGATGGCATGGGCGGCGGAAAAAGCGAAACCACTCCTTTTGCTTCTCTCTTCCCTTCCGTCATCTCCCCGAACGGGGGATACATGGCAACCGGCAAGAGTCCGAGCACGGGGCCCTGGATTCCCGCTTTCGCGGGAATGACGATGGGGGAGACCCTAGTGGCGAAAATCACTCGAGCAGATCAATGCCCATCACCAGAGGTGGGGCAAAAACTCCTATGACCTCACGCTTGCGCGGGCCTCACAAGCTCAAGCGGCCACCTCCTCATCGTGAGGCTCGGCAGAGGCGACGAGTCTAGGGCTGAGGATACTCGCCGTCCCGCCTTACGGCGCTTCGCCGGTCTGCAGCAAACCCGGGTCCCCGACCAAGGCGCAGGCGCCAGTACGACATGGAGCTATCCCTCTCCGCCGTAGTGCTGTCGATCCCAATATCCCGAAGAATCCGCTCGTTCAACCCCGCCAACAATTGCCGGTCGCGGCTGCGCCTATTCCAGGCAACGACGAATTCCAACAACCGGCTGAGCCCAAGACCGAGAACGGCGCGAAAACGGCCGGTGCGCGTCGGGCGCGGAGTTTCAGAGTCCCGATGAGGTGCGGGACATCCCTTGCATTCTCGGCCGGCCAGACTACCCGTCGACCGAACCGCCGGGCGCGGCCGCTGTGGAGATGCCCCGCCCGAGTCCAGGTGTTTCACCCCCAGGACGACGTTCTGAGGACGCTTGGCTATATCCCGATTCATGCGCTCATTCCCTTCGCTGGCATCATCGTCTGGCATCGAAATCACCCTCCAGCCGTGGGGGACCTCCGTGCCAAACCACTGTCCGCGAAGGATCTGGAAATATACACTCACTAGTCGGTATACTTTGATTGTGGCTAGAGAATCATTGGAGACTCGCCGGCGGCTGATCGCGGCGGCTGATGGGCTGTTCTACGCCCAGGGCATCAGGGCCGTCGCGTTCGCCATCGTCGCCTCGCTCTATTAGGAGTAACGTACTGATTTCTATATAAGAATCGTCGCGCGGCAGGCGAGAAATCGCATCTCATCCGGGGAATGCGGGATAAAACCCGTCATACCACGCCTCGGCGTCGAGGAGCGTCACCGACCCAAAAATTGCGAGTACAAGGACGAGGGCACACCTTTCCCAACTCGAGATCAAACGCTGACCCTCGTTGGGATCATTAGGCAATTTCGGGCTCATGAAGGTTGAAGGGGAACTGTTCCTGATCTTCCAGTCCCATCTATAAGGGAAAGCGACAATGGGTGACCGAGCAGAAAGTCGAGTTGGACTTGCAACCTCGACGATATGGCGCCGGTTATAGCTGACCTCTGCTCAACAGGGATCGAGCCGCAAGCCCAGCCGAGGTCGCATACTTGGCGTCACGATGGATCAAGATCTGACTGACCGCGCCGTCGATCAAGACCATGAGAGCGCGAGCGATTGTCTCGGCATCGGAATGGCCCTCTTCATTCACCATTTCGAATAGCCATTGTTCGCAGCGCGCCTTGTGGGTTCGCGCGGCCGTGAGCGCCGGATGGCCACGCATGTTGGCCAACTCGGCGGCCGCGCGCAGGAAGCCACAGCCATTCCATCGCGGCCCTTGGCTTGATCTGCCCAACTTTGAAAAAAACCGTGTCATCCGGTCGGCGACACTTCCCTGGCTGCCTGCCCACTCCTTGAAACGATCGACGGTCGGCCTATCGCGGGCATCGAGATAACAACCGATCAGATCGTCCTTCGATTTGAAGTGGTAATAGAAGGTCTTCTTCGTGACACCGGCCTTCTCGGCGATCGCATCCACACTCACGGCATGCAGGCCCTGGCTATAGAAAAGCTCGTCAGCGGCAGCAACGATTTGATTTCTCGTGAGTAGGCCATCCCTCGGCATATTCGGCACCTCAAGAGCGGGTTGAATTCGCGGGGCGCGGACCGTCGTTCGTGATCGTATCCGACTGCGCCCGAAGCGCAATATGAAACTACACTGACCAGTGAATTTACGTTCCACGACATCGGCGTAGATTGTTGATCAGCCGCCTTTGGCCTAAGGAACGAAACGGAGTGCGTGAGATGCCGCATGTTAATGTCACCGTGATCGGGAATGCACCGACGCAAGAGCAGAAATCCGCCCTGTTCTCGAAGATCAGCAATCTCTTGGTCACCATTCTCGGGCCAACCCGTAGATTGACCCTCGTATCGGTGCGAACCGAACCTGCCACGAACTGGTCCGTCGGCGGCGACGAAGCCGAAGACGCGGGTCTTGTCGGTGTCGAGGCGGTAATCCGCAAGGTCGCCGGAAGTTCAGTGGAAAACAGAGCGCGGATGATCGAGGAAACGACGACCGTACTGCGGGAGGTTTTGGGGACCCCGATCCTGCCGCTTTTTGTCGTCATGGAGGAAATCGCCCCCGAATCCTGGGGCTATAACGGCAAGACGATCGCCCAAATTCGGGCGGATAAGAACAAATAACGCGAAGAGGCGCGGCGGCGTCCCGGGACGCCAACTCATCACCTTCGGAGCAGCCTCACATGCGTTCGGACAAAAGAGACCGTGGTGATGGCGATTGACAGCAGAATGGTTGCTTTTCGAACGAAAACGGGCGGAGCGCGGATCCGGGAGCTTCTTTCGGAAAGATCGCCGGAGGGTGGCCGCATCGATGATCGCAATACCGACGATTTTAACCTTGGCAGGAGATCAATGACGTGCGTCGAGAGATAATCACGACCGACCGGATCGCGCCGTCGGTAGGACCCTTTTCCGCCGCTGTGCGTGCTGGAGATCTGCTCTTTCTCAGCGGCCAGGTCGCGCTTGATCCAGCGACCGGCAAGCTCATCGCCGGCGACATCGGCGCTCAGACCGAGCAAATATTCGCCAACATCTCAGCCGTGCTGGAAGCGGCGGGGAAGTCCTTCGACGACGTGATGAAGACCACCGTCTACCTCGCGGATATGAAGGATTTCGGCGCGATGAACACGGTTTACGCGCGCTATTTCCAGACACCATATCCGGCCCGGACAACGATTCAGGCCGCCGGCCTGCCGCTCGGCGCCGCCGTCGAGATCGAGGTCGTGGCGAGATAGGCGCAAGTGATGCGGAACGGGCGAAATGGCCGGTTTCGGGAAGCCATCGACGCCCGTTCTACGACCGGGATGAGCGCGATGCCGCCGTGACGGCACCCCGCTGAACGACCGCTTCACGGATCGGCCAATCGGCGGTCCTATGACAGGCTTCGGTCGGAACCGGGCCTATGACGACGGGTACCAAGCGTTGGATTTTATCCACTAGCGGGACTACCAGACCAGCGGCACCATGCGATAGGGCACTGTCCTCTGATAGGCGACATAGCCGGCCAGGTTCCGGGCCAGGAATTTCTCCTCCTCGAACAGCCGCCAGATCAGCGCCGGCATCATCGCGGCGATGACGAGCAATCCCCACCAGGACCCAAGCGCAATCGGCATGCCAACCAGCATGAGGAGACCGCCGGCATACATCGGATGCCGCACGAGGGCGTAAGGGCCCGTCGATATGATCTTCTGGCCGGGGGTCAATTCGATGGTGGCGGAGGCAAAGCTATTCGCCTTGAACACGAAGAAAATCGCGAGCCAGCCGAGCAGGACCAGCAGATCTCCGGCCAGCGCCACCGCCGGCGGCATGTGAGACCAGGCGAAGCGATGATCGAGGGCGGGGATAACGATCAGGGCGATGAATCCGGCGGAGACCACGAGCATGATGAGCTTTTGCACAGGCTCCTTCTCGGCCGTGGGCCCTCCGTTTATCCGCCGCGCCAGGAGCTTCCGGTCGTGCTTCATCAGGTAGAGCGTGAGGGCGAGCGAGGATATGAAATAGATGACCAGGAAGGTCCAGGCCTGCCAGTAGTGCAGCGTGCCCGCGGGAGCGAACAACAGGACCGCCGTGACCACAAGGACGAACGAGAGTCCGGCGAAGGCTTTTATATTCAGGATGTTCATTGCCTGAGCCGTCCCGGTCCCACCACCTCGGCCGTCACGCCGAGCGCGCGGACATCTTGCGGCAGCTCGCCCTTGAGGATCAGCGCCGCCTGGCTGCGGCCCAGGGATTCACTCATCATGATCCCATAGCCGCCCTGACCCGCGAGCCACCAGAATCCCGGGGCGGCGGGATCTTCGCCGGCAACGGGCGCATTGTCGGGGGCGAAGGTGCGGAGCCCGGCCCAGCGACGCTCGATGCGCCGGACCTGGATGGTGGTGCGCCGCTCGATCCAGTCGACCAGCACCGCGACATCCATTTCCTCGGGCTGGACGTCCTGGGGCTCGACGGGCGTCTCGTCGCCGGGAGAGGCGAGCAGCTTGCCGGATTGAGAGTTCATATAGGCCTCGTCGCCGGCCACGCCCAGCACCGGCCAGTCGCGCACGTCATAGGCCTCGGGGGGCGGCAGGATCGCCGCTGTGCGCCGCTTGGGCTGCAGCCCCAGCGGCGACAAGCCGGCAAGCGCCGCGACGTTGTCGGCCCAGGCCCCGGCGGCGTTGATGACCAGCGGCGCCGTCACGGTCTCGCTCCCCGCATCGATCCGCCAGAGCCCGTCGCGGCGCTCGATCCGCGTGACCGGCGCGTCGCAGCGCAGCTTGCCGCCGCGGCTGGCGAAGCCCTTGAGATAGCCACGGTGGATCGTATGGACATCCATATCCATCACCCCGGGCTCATAGGCGGCCCAGCGCATCCCCTCGCGGCGGATGACGGGGACGAGGGATGCTGCCTCATCCAGGGAGATCTCCCTCACCCTGTTGCCGCCGATGCCGTCGAGGGCCAGGAGCCTGTCGAGCGCCGGCCGGTTCTCGCCGTCGCAGATCGTGAGCTCGCCGCGCGGGGTCACGAGCGGTGCCTCGGCGAAGCCCGCAGGCGGCGCTTTCAGGAAAGGCCCGCTGGCGATGTTGAAGGCGCGCACGGTGGCATTGCCCATGTTCGGCTCATAGACCGCGGCGGAGCGTCCGGTGCTGTGATAGCCGGGCTGAGCTTCGCCCTCCAGCAGCAGGATTTTGCGCTGGCCCGCCAGGGCGTAGCCCGCGCCCGCGCCGGAGATGCCGGCGCCGATGATGACGATGTCGAAGTTCATATGTTGCGAATCTTTATATCAGAAGCGGTGGACAGGGCGCCGCGAAACTATGGCGAAGCGCAGCGCCAGGAGGATATCGGCGAGGACGAGCCCGGCCACCAACCCCCAGGCCAGGCCGACCGCCCCACCGCCCTGGCGATAGCCCAGATAGTAGCAGAGGGGCACGGCGCAGCCCCAGAAGGCCAGCGCATAGCTCGCCGTGGGCAGGATGACATCCGCCACCCCGCGCAGCGCCCCCATGAGCACGCCCTGCAGCCCGTCGAAGACGATGAGGAAGGAAAGCACCGCCAGTGCCGGCAAGGCGGCGGCCCTCACCACCGCATCCTCGGTATAGATCGTCACGATCTCGTCGCGGAAGAAATGGATCGCCAGACCGATCGCCATCATCAGGGCGAAGACCATGGCGGCGGCGATCCAGCCGGCCCGGGCGACCCCCGGCCGGTCGCCGCGTCCCGCCGCATTGCCGACCCGGACGGCGGCGGCGGTCGCAAGGCCGAGGGAGAGCATGTAGAAGAACGACGTCACATTGATCGAGAGCTGATAGGCGGCCAGCGACGCTTCGCCCAGCCAGCCCGCCATGATGGTGGCCCCGGAGAAGGCCGTGGTCTCGAAGCTGACTGAAAGCGCCACCGGCAGTCCCACCAGCAGCAGCTTGCCGGCCAGATGGTAGTAGCCCGCGAGCGGCGCGTGGATGCCGAAGCGCTTGGCCTCGGGCAGCAGCAGGGCATAGCCCGCCAGGACGAGGAACATGACCCAGAGGGTGATGGAGGTGCCCAGCGCCGCACCTGCCGCGCCCAGGGCCGGCAGCCCGCCATGGCCGCTGACCAGCGCCCAGACGAGGGCGAAATTCAGGAGATTGGCGCTGAGGGAGACGACCATCGCCGCGCGCGGATGGCTGATGCCTTCGAGGAAGGAGGTCGTGGCCATGTAGAGCATGATGCCCGGCATGCCGATGGCCCACATATGCAGCACACCCCCGCCGCCCACGGAGATCTCCGGACCCTGGCCCAGCAGGCGGAGCACGCCTTCGCCATGCAGCTCGACAAAGGAATAGATCAGCCCCAGCCCCAAAGCGATGAGCAGGGCCAGGCGCCAGATCCGTCCGCATTCCCCGAAGCGCCCGGCGCCGTCGGCCTGTGCGGTCAGCACCACCGTGCCGAGCAGGAGCCCGACGCCCACGGTCTGCATGATGAGCTGGGGCGCCGTGCTGATGGCGAAGAAGGCGAGCTCCCGCCCGCCGGCGTGGCCGACCAGGACCGTGTCGACCGTCACCAGCACCACGAGCCCCGCCCGCGCCAGCATCACCGGCAAGGCAAGGGCGATGGTGCGGCGGAGGTGGTGGCCCCGGGAATGACCTGCGGCGGGGGCCGTCAATGCGATACCGGACATGGCGGCGGACAGTATAGGAAGATTGCCGCCGGCGCAGCCATCGGCTCCCGGCCGCCGGGACGGGATCAGATATCGCTTTTTTAAAGGCAGATTCACGCATTACTCTGCCGGAACAGGGAGCCCCGGACTCAATGACCACTTCGGCCCAACGGACCGCCTTGGCCTTCGTCGAGGCCCGCAAGAGCGATCTCTCCGCCTGGACGCGGCATATCTTCGATCTCGGCGAGACGGCTTGGCGCGAATACGAGTCCGCGGCCTGGTATGTCGACCGGCTGCGCCGGGAGGGCTTCACCGTCGAGGAAGGATCCGGCGGCATGCCCACGGCCTTCGCCGCCGAATGGTCGAACGGGAGCGGACCCGCCATCGGCATGTATTGCGAATATGACGCCGTGCCGGGCAATTGCCAGGACGCGGCCACGGTGAAGCGCCCGCGGCCGGGCTTGAGCCCACATGCCGGCGGCCATACCGATCCCCATTCGGGCCTGGGCACCGGCAGCCTCGGGGGCTTGCTCGCCTGCAAGGCGGCGATGGAGCGCCACGGCATCAAGGGCAGCCTGCGCTTCACCGGCGAGCCGGCGGAGAAGCTCCGCGGCTCCAAGCCCATCCATGCCGCCAAGGGCTATTACGACGGCCTCGCCGGCATGATCTCCTTCCATCCCTTCTACATGCTGCCGCTGTGCAATACGGCGCGCTGGGACACCCATTGCGGGGCGGCCTATGCGATGGTCTATCGCTTCCTCTGCGATGAGCCCGAGGGGTGGTTATCGGGTGGCGACGGCGCGCCCATCCCCCAGGCCCACTCCGCCGTGCGCGCGCCCGGGGCCAATGACGCGCTGATGCTGATGTATCAGAGCTCCAAATCGCTCCGGGATTCCATGCTGCCCCACCAGGGCGGCTGGTCGATCAGCGAGGCGATCCTGACCGCGGGCCAGGCGACGGCGGACAATCTGCCGGCGGGGCTGGCGGAGATCCAATATATCCTCAGGGTCCCGACCATCGAGATGGCGGAGCAGGTGACCGCGGTGCTCGACCGCAATGCCGCAGGTGCGGCCGCCATGACCCAATGCCGCTATGAGCGTCACTGGGTCAGCAAGTCGCGTCCCGGCCTGCCCAATCACGAGATGTCGCGGATCACCTTCGAGTCACTGACCGCGGTCGGCGCGCCGCAATGGGGCGAAGAGGCGCGTACCGTCGCGCGAGAGATCCAGGTCAATCTGGGCTTGGCACCCCTGGAGCGGCCCTTCCTCGATGAATGCGAGCGGCTGATCGCCCCGGAGGAGGCCGAGCGGATCCTTCGCCGCGACCTGCCGCCCTCCCAGGCCAATTCCACCTCCGACGACTACACCGACATGTGCTGGCATGCCCCGACCGCCCGCTTCTATGTCGCTCGCCCCGCGCTGAAGGCGCCGGCGGGATTCCGCTATCCTGCCTGGGTCGCGAATGCCTTGGGCGGGATCGCGCTCACCATCGATCCCATGGTCGTCACCGCCGCCAAGACCGTGGCGCTGACGGCGCTCCGCCTGCTCGAGGATGAAGGCGCGCGCGAGGCGGCCCGGCGCGAGTTCGTCGAGCGCACGGGAGGTGGCGTCGGGGGCAGTAAATGGATCGCACCCCTCTGCGACTACCCGCCGCCGATTGCCTTCCGCTGGCCGGAATATGTGACCACCCCGCGCGGGCGCGAGTGGTGGATACCCACGACACCTCATTTCTGACAAGGGAGAGAGCCATGAGCCTGCAGGAACGCGTCACCACCGCCGAGCCCTTCTCGCTCCAGCGGCGCAATCCCGCCGGCGGCACCAGGGCGCTCAGCCAATGGGGCTTCCGCAACGAAACCGACCCGCTGAGCGATGTGCTGCTGGGCTCGCCCGCCTATCTCCGGCATCTCGCGACCAGCTCGCTCTCCCGCAAGCATCTGCGCGAGAACCCCTCCAATATCCAGGTGGCCCAGGCGCAGCATAAGGAGCTGACCGCGGCCTATGAGCATTTCGGGGTGACGGTGCATTGGCACCAGCCCGAGCCCGAGCTTCCCATGCAAGTCTATTCCCGCGATTCCAGCGTCATGACGCCCTACGGCGCCATCATCTGCGCCATGGCCAATTGGTGGCGCCGCGGGGAGAACTACGCCGCGATCCGCACCTATGAGCGCCTCGGCATTCCGATCTACGACATGGTGACCGCCGGGACCTTCGAGGGCGGGGATTTCAATGTAATCGAGGAGGGCTGCGTCCTCATCGGCTGCGGCGGTGCGCGCACCCAGGAGGAGGGGGCCCGCCAGGTCGAGGGCTGGTTCAAGAAGGAAGGGTGGGAGACGCGTCTCGCCTTCTTCGACGAGTACTACGTCCATATCGACCTGATGGTCGTCCCCATCGCCCCCAAGCTCACCGCCGTCTGCCTCGCCTGCACCGAGCCCGGCATCGTCGATTGGCTCCGGGGCAAGGGCCATGAGATCATCGACGTGCCCTTCCAGGACACCATGGCGCTCGGCTGCAATTTCATGTCCCTGGGCCGCGACCGCGTCATCGCCCCCAAGG
>DATHQQ010000426.1:0-12130 GCA_035482595.1 Verrucomicrobiia bacterium | reverse complement strand
CTACTCGCCCTCCTTCGGCGGTCTCACCTTCGGCGTCTCCTTCACGCCGACGGGTGGTTCGCGGCGGGCCGGCGGCGGTCTCTCCTACGGCACCGACGTCACGGCCCCTGGGCCGGGCAGTGCCGGCAACAACGTCTTGTCGGTCGGTGTCGACTACACGCATGACTTCGGCGGCTGGAACCTGACGGCCGGCGGCGGTGGCGAGTGGGCCTTCACCCAGTACACCCCGGCCGGCGGCAACACCAACAACAAGCCGTCCTGGTATCAGGCGGGCTTGCAGATCGGCATCGGCCATTTCGCGATCGGTGCGTCGGGTGCCTATTACGTGAACTACGCCCATGCCGGCTATGCGTCGACGACGGCCGCTTCCAACGACGATGGCTGGGTGGTCAGCGCCGGTGGCAGCTACACCATCGATGCCTGGTCCTTCGGTCTCCAGGGCGAATATGGCAGCTACCAGCAGAGCGGCGCCGTCATCACAGGCATTCCTACTGTCAACGCCCAGAACGAACTGCTGTGGGGCGTCTCGCTCAACACGGCTTACGCGCTCGGGCCGGGAATCTCGCTCGAAGGCCAGGTCGCCTACACAAACGCCGACTACGGCATGCTGTCGGCCTTCGGTGCATCCGTGCCGGTGCCGTTGAGGGTGGGTGTCAACGCCAATCAAGTCCACTCATGGGAGCTCGATCTGGGCACCGCGATCAACTTCTAGGCGGGATGACGAAGGTCCTGGGGAGCGCTCGGCGCGCTCCCCAGCGGCCCACTGCCTGCCCTCCCGGCCTCCGCCCACCTTCGCTGGAACCCGTCGCTGTTCAGGACAGTTGTTTCCCCAAAAGCGGAGGACCCTTCGATGGACGCCAAAAGCGAAACCTTGACTCCGGCCGCCGTACTGGCCCGCGAGAATCCCGTCCGGATCCCCAACGAAAGCGCCGGCTATCGCGCCGCCCGCACCGTCCTCTTGGCCGAGGAGATCGAATTGCGGCGCCACATCGAGCGCGTGGCGGCCCAGCGCCGCGCTTTGCCGCCGGGTGGCAAGGTGATCGGCGACTATCGCTTCCTGGGTCAGGATGGCCCCACCGATTTTGCCGGGCTGTTCGCCGACAAGCAGACGCTGGCCGTCTACAGCTATATGTTCGGGCCTGAGCGCCAGCGCCCATGCCCCATGTGCACCAACCTCCTGGGCGCCTGGGAGGGCAACGCAGCCGACATCGGGCAGCGAATCTCCCTGGTCGTGGTCGCCCGCTCCCCCATCGAGCGCCTGATCGCCTGGAAGCGCGAGCGCGGCTGGAAGAATCTTCGCCTCTACAGCGACCTCAACGACGCCTATTCCCGCGACTATTTGGGGTTGCTGCCTGACGGCTCGGAGATTCCCGCCTTCAACGTCTTCACGCGCCGCGACGGGACCGTCCGACATTTCTGGTCCGGTGAGATGACCGGCTCGACCGCCGATCCCGGACAAGACCCGCGGGGCGCGCCCGATCCGGCGCCGCTGTGGATGGTGTTGGACTGCACGCCGGAAGGGCGGGGCGGGGATTGGTATCCGAAGCTGGATTACGGGGCCTGACGGGCATCTCAAGCGCCCTCATTTAGGCGCGGCAGAGCAGGAGGCGGCCGATCGCCGTCGCCGGCCCTGGAACGGCCCGGCGAGGGGTGCTATGACTGCGCGCCGAGGTCGGAACTCTGGCTGCTGATCTTGAGTGGCAGCAGAGACAAGCCATCTAAGTTATTGAAATAGCTATCCCGGGGTGTAGCTCAGTCTGGTAGAGTGCCTGCTTTGGGAGCAGGATGTCGCTGGTTCGAATCCAGTCACCCCGACCAGCCTGTCAGCTCTTGTTCGAGGTCGAGATAGGGCGCGATGCAGATCAGAATCTACCAGCCGGCGAAGACGGCGATGCAATCGGGATGGGCCGGCACCCAGAAATGGGTCATGGAGTTTCCTCCCGACGCGCCGCGGGTGGCCGATCCCCTCATGGGTTGGACGAGCTCCACGGATACCCGCGCCCAGGTGCAGCTTACCTTCGACACCAAGGAGGAGGCGGTGGCCTTCGCCGAGAAGCACGGCCTGCCCTATCTGGTGGAAGAGCCGCAGAAATTGAAATTCCGGCCCAAGAGCTATGCCGACAATTTCCGCTACGACCGGGTCGGGCGCTGGACGCATTAGACGCCATGGCGGCTCGCCGGATCGTTCGAGACGGGGCGCCCGTAGCTCAGCGGATAGAGCAGCCGCCTTCTAAGCGGCAGGTCGCAGGTTCAAGTCCTGCCGGGCGCGCCAAGCCCACGCGATAGGGGCCGAGGGACCATGGGCGGCAATCCTAGATGAACCCCCCGCAAACCGGGGGCGCGGGCGGCAACTATCTGCTGTCCCTCGTGATCCCGACCTACAACGAATGCGGCAATATCGAGCCGCTGGTCAGCCGCCTGGAGTTGGCGCTCGCCCACCGTTCCTGGGAAGTGCTGTTCGTCGACGATGATTCGCCCGACGGCACGGCGGCGGCGGTTCTCCAGGCAGCGGCAAGCCGCAGCAATGTCCGCTGCCTCAGCAGGGTCGGTCGCCGCGGCCTGACCTCGGCCTGCCTGGAGGGCTTCGCGGCCACACAAGGCCGGTTCATCGGTGTCATGGATGCCGATCTGCAGCATGACGAGAGCCTGCTGCCGCGGATGCTCGACATCTTGGAGGCGGGCGAGGTGGAACTGGTCGTCGCCTCGCGCTACGCGACCGGCGGCAGCACCGGCGATTTCCCCTTGCCGCGCCGCCTCATCAGCCATGCGGGCACCTGGTTCGCGCGGATTCTGCTGGGCATCGGCCTCAGTGATCCCATGAGCGGCTTCTTCATGTTCCGCCGCGAGGCTCTGGAGCGCTCGGCCGTGGGCAATGTCTCCGGCGGCGGGTTCAAGATCCTGATGGATCTCGTGGTTTCGACCCGGCCCGCACTCACCTTCCGCGAGCTGCCGTTTACCTTCCGCCCGCGCCATTCGGGCCATAGCAAGTTCAACGCCGCCATCGGCCTGGAATTCATGCGCGCCATCGTCAAGCGCCGCTTCGAACGCTAATCCGTCGCCGCCCGGACGGCCGACTGCCTGTGCGGGCGCGCCGTGAAGGCCTGGCGGTCGATGCTGACGGCCTTGACCAGGGCATAAACCTCCTCGCCGATGTCGAGCCGCAGCTCCACTACCGAGCGCGCAGTGATGCGGGCCCAGAGCGGCACGCCCGCCGTCAGCATCTCGACATCCCGATAGGGGCCTTCGGCCGGATGGATCGCCACGATCCGTGCCGAGAGGTTGTTGAGGACGCTGATCTCAATCGGCTTGCCCCGCGCCAGGGAAACGTCGCGGGCCCGGATGCGCAGCCTCAAGGCGCTGCCGATCGCAGCCCCCATGTCGGGCACGATGAGGTTGCCGCCGTCGCCGAAGCTGAGCCGGCTGAGGCCGTAAGTCACGTCACGGCCGGCCACGACCGCGCTCAGCACGGTGCCGGCTTCCTCGGCGCCGATGAGGCGCTGAAGCTCGGGCCGGCCGAAGACCTCGCTGACCGGACCGGCCGCCGCGACCCGGCCCTGCTCCAGCAGCAGGATGCGATCGGCCAGCCGCAGCACCTCCATGGGATCATGGCTGACATAGACGATAGGCAGGCCAAGCTCGTCGCGCAGCCGCTCGATGAAGGGCAGGATCTCCGCCTTGCGTTCGGCATCCAGCGCCGCCAGCGGCTCGTCCAGCAACAGGAGGCGCGGATTGCTCAGCAGCGCCCGGCCGATGGCCACCCGCTGCTTCTCGCCGCCGGAGAGATTGGCCGGCCGCCGGCCGAGGAGATGGGCGATGCCGAGGAGTTCGACAATCTCCGGCAGCTTGATCGCCCGCTCTGCCGGCGGAATGCGGCGATGGCCATAGAGCAGGTTGGCGCGCACATCGAGATGGGGAAAGAGCCTCCCCTCCTGGAAGACATAGCCGATCCGGCGGCGCTCCGGCGCCAGGTCGATGCCCGCGACGGAATCGAACAGCACGCGGCCGGCCACCGCGATGCGCCCGGAATCGGGACGCAACAGCCCGGCCAGCATATTGACCAGGGACGTCTTGCCGGCGCCGGACCGGCCGAACAGCGCCACCACCCCGGCCGAGGGCAGGGTCGCCTCGACAGCGAAGGCGAAGGGGCCGAGCTGCTTGGTGACCGAAAGCTCCAGCATCCTAGCCCCGGATGCGCGCATGGATGCGCCGGGCCAGGGCTTCGGAGGCGATGAGCGCGGCCAGGGCCAGCGCCAGGGCGATGATGGAGAGCCGGAGGGCGGCGATATCGCCGTCCGGTTGCTGGGTCAGGGTGTAGATCGCGATAGGGATCGTGCGGGTCTCACCGGGGATATTGCCGACGAAGACGATGGTGGCGCCGAACTCGCCCAGGCTGCGGGCGAAGGCGAGCACACTGCCCACCAGTATGCCCGGCAAGGTGAGTGGCACGGTGATGGTGAAGAAGACGCCCAATGGGCCGGCGCCCAGGGTGCGCGCGGCAGCCTCCAGCTTGCGGTCCACGGCCTCCAGCGAGAGCCGGATGGCCTGGACCATCAGGGGAAAGCCCATGACCGCCGCCGCCAGGGCCGCACCCTTCCAGGTGAAGATCAGGGTGATGCCCAGATGGTCATGGAGCCAGGCCCCCGCCGGGCCGCGCCGCCCGAAGAGCAGCAGCAGCCCATAGCCGACCACCACCGGAGGCACGACCAGCGGCAGATGCACCAGGCCTTCGAACAGGGCCTTGCCCGGAAACCGCCGCCGCGCGAGCAGCCAGGCGATCGCGATACCGAAGGGCAGGCTGGCGGCGACGCTGACCAGGGCCACGCGCAGGCTGAGCGTGATCGCCTGCCATTCGGCCTCGGTCAGCTGCGGCAATGATGGCTCCTTTCGGGCCACGCCAAAGGGGCGGGCAAGCCGAGGTATTCCCTAGAATATATCGGCGGCACCGGAGAGCAACAACGCCGCCGCTTGCTCAATCGTAGAGCTGGCCGGGCGGAAGGAGAACCGGCTCGACCTCGACTGCTTCGCCCACCTCGATCCGGCGGAAGAAGCAGCTTCGCCGCCCGGTATGGCAGGCGACGCCGGTCTGCTGGACCTTCAACAGCAGGGTATCCCCGTCGCAATCGATCCGCATCTCGACCAGCCGCTGCACTTGGCCCGAGGTCTCGCCCTTGCGCCAGAGCCTGGCGCGCGAGCGCGACCAGTAGCAGACCCGGCCGGTCGCCAGCGTCTCCTCGACGGCCTCTCGGTTCATCCAGGCGAGCATCAACACCTCGCCGCTGTCATGCTGCTGGGCGATGGCGGCCACCAGGCCCGCCTCGTTGAATTTGAGCGCATCGAGAAGGGCGCTCATGAGGCAGCCTTCAGCCGCGCGAAGCCCGCCTCGAGGTCCGCGATCAGATCGCCGGGATCTTCGAGGCCGGCGTGGAGCCGCAAGGTGGGTCCCTCGGGCGTCCAGGCGCGCGCGCTGCGCATCGTGTCCGGCTTGGTCTGCAGCAGCAGGCTCTCATAGCCGCCCCAGCTGAAGCCCATGCCGAAGAGCGTCATGCCGTCGAGCATGGCCGCCAGGGCGGCGGTTGGACAGGGCTTCAGGACCAGGCCGAACAGCCCGCTGCTGCCGCCGAAGTCGCGCTGCCAGAGGGCATGGCCAGGATGGCCAGGCAGGGCAGGGTGGAGAACGCGCGCAACCTCCGGTCGCTCGGCCAGCCAGCGGGCGAGCGCCAGCCCCGTCTCCTGGTGGCGCGCGAGGCGGACGCCGAGGGTCCTGAGGCCCCGCAGCGCCAGATAGCAGTCGTCCGGCGCGGCGCAATAGCCGAGCCCATGCATGACCGTCTTCAGCTGCCGGTAATGATCCTCCCGGCAGACTACCAGCCCCATCATCGCATCGGAATGACCGACGATATATTTGGTGGCCGCATGAATGGAGATGTCGACCCCGAGGGCCAGCGGCTTGCAGAAGAGCGGCGTGGCCCAGCTATTGTCCATCATCGTCAGGCAGCCGGCCTGGCGCGCCGCGCCGACGATCGCGCGGATGTCCTGGACCTCGAAGGTGAGGGAGCCGGGGGATTCGAGATAGATCACCCGGGTCGCCGGCCGGATGAGCGCGGCGATCCCCGCGCCGATCAGCGGATCGTAATAGGTGGTCTCGATCCCCAGCCCCTTGAGGGTGGTGTCGCAGAGCGAGCGGACGGGGCCATAGACGCTGTCGGTCATCAGCAAATGATCGCCGGTCTTCAGGAAACTAAACAGCGAGCCGGCGACCGCGGCCAGGCCCGAGGGCATGGCGATCGCGTGATCGGCGCCCTCGAGGGGGGCCACGGCCTCCTCGAAGGCGAAGGTGGTGGGCGTGCCGAACCGGCCATAGGTGATATTGCCGATCTTGTCCTTGGTCATCTCCTCCAGGGCTGCCACCGTGGGAAACAGGATGGTGGAGGCGTGGTAGACGGGCGGGTTGACGATGCCGAAATTGGCCTGCGGCTTGTTTCCCGCGTGGGCGAGAAGGGTTTCGTCCTTGAGGGGACGGTCTGTCATGGCATGCTCTTGGGTCTCTAAGGGGCTGGCGAGCCTTGTAGCACCCGCAAAGGACGTGTAAAAGAATCAACAGAAACCGGCCGCTGGGAGAGCTTGACGGACCGGACAGGCGAATTACCCAATCAGAGCAACAGGGAAAGGTTCGACATGAACACTCTTAAACTGCTGGCCGTCGGGGCGGTCCTCGCTGTCGGCGTGGCCGGCGTGGCCAAGGCCGATACGCTTGGCGACGTTCAAAAGCGCGGTGCGCTGAACTGTGGTGTCAACGGTCCGACCGGCTTGACAGGCTTCGGCATTCCCGACGACCAGGGGCATTGGCGCGGCCTGGACGTCGACGTCTGCCGCGCGGTCGCTTCGGCGATCTTCGGCGACGATACCAAGGTCAAATACGTTCCCCTCGGCTCGAAAGAGCGCTTTACCGCGCTGCAATCGGGCGAGATCGACCTGCTGGTGCGCAACAGCACCTGGACCTTCTCGCGCGAGAACGACCTGGGGCTGGAGTTCGTTGCCGTCAACTATTACGACGGGCAGGGCTTCATGGTCCGCAAGGAGCTCGGCATCGACAGCGCGCTGAAGCTCTCGGGCGCCACGGTCTGCGTCCAGACCGGCACGACGACCGAGAAGAATCTGGCCGACTACTTCCAGGCCAACAAGCTGGAGCTGAAGTCGGTCGTCTTCGAGAATGCTGACCAGGCGCGCGGCGCCTATGACGAGGGCCGGTGCGACGCCTATACGACGGACGCCTCGGGCCTCGCTTCGGAGCGGACGCAGCTGAAGAACCCCTCCGACAACATCATCCTGCCGGAGATCATCTCGAAGGAGCCGCTGGGTCCCGTCGTGCGCTTCGGCGACGACAAATGGGGCAGCCTCGTGCGCTGGTCCTATTTCGCCATGCTGATTGCCGAAGAGAAGGGCATCACCCAAGCGAATGTCGACCAGATCAAGGGCTCCTCGCAGGATCCGGAAGTCCAGCGTCTGCTGGGTACCGGCGATGACATGGGCAAGATGATGGGCGTGCCGAAGGATTGGGCCTACCACGTCATCAAGAACGTCGGCAACTACGGTGAGAGCTTCGAGCGCAACGTCGGTCTGAAGACGCCGCTGGGTCTCGCCCGCGGGCTCAACGAGCTCTGGAACAAGGGCGGCCTGCAATACGCTCCGCCGCTCCGCTGAGCGATCAGGGCATTCGGGCAAAGGGGGGCGCATCCGACCCGTTGGGGATTGGAGGCGCCCCTTTTTGCTTGGAGGCTGTTTTGCGCGTGACCCCTTTGGCTCGCGAAGCCACGCGTTGCCAGGCCGCCCCATGCCAACCGATGCCTTGACAGAAAGGTACGGCCCGCCATGTCCGTCATGAGCGAAGCTCGCCAAGCCGCCGGCCGCCGATCGCTATGGCAGAACGAGCTGGCGCGCGGCGTGATTCTCCAGGTTCTCGCCGCCGCCATCGTCCTCGCCCTGACCGCCTTCTTCGTCCACAACACGACCGTCAATCTCGCCAAGCGCGGAATCGCCTCGGGCTTCGGCTTTCTCGATGGTACCGCCGGCTTCGACATCTCGATCTCTCTGATCCCCTATACCCTTCAATCGTCCATTGGGCGGGCCTTCCTCGTCGGGCTGATGAACACCTTGATGGTGTCGGTGATCGGCGTCGTCCTGGCCACCCTCATCGGCTTCATCGTCGGCGTCGCCCGGCTGTCGCGCAATTTCCTCATCGGGAAGCTGGCGGCCGCCTATGTCGATATCATTCGCAACATCCCGCTGCTGGCCCAGATCATATTCTGGTATTTCGGCGTGCTGGCGGCGCTCCCCGGGGTGCGGCAGAGCCTGGATTTCCTCAATCTGAAGCTTCTCTTCCTCAACACCCGCGGCCTCTACATGCCGGCCCCCATCCTGCAGCCGGGTTTCTGGATCATCCCGGCGGCCCTGGTCGTGGGACTCATCGCGACCTTCTTCGTGAGGCGCTGGGCGCATCGCCGCCAGGAGCTGACGGGACAGCAGTTTCCCACCTTCTGGACCGGCCTTGCCCTGATCATCGGCTTGCCTTTGCTGGTCGGCTTGGTCGCCGGCTTCCACTTGACCTTCTCGCTGCCGGTGCTGAAGGGCTTCAACTTCGCCGGCGGCATGGTCGTGCTGCCGGAGTTCGTCGCCATCCTGCTCGCACTTTCGATCTATACCGGCGCCTTCATCGCGGAGATCGTGCGTGGCGGGGTGCAGGCGATCAGCCATGGTCAGACCGAGGCGGCCTATGCGCTGGGCCTCAGGCCCAGCCAGACGACCCGTCTCGTGATCCTGCCCCAGGCGCTGCGCATCATCGTTCCGCCGCTCACCAGCCAGTTCCTGAACCTGACCAAGAACTCCTCGCTCGCCGTCGTCATCGGCTATCCCGAGCTGGTCAGCGTGTTCATGGGAACGGTGCTCAACCAGACGGGCCAGGCGGTGGAGGTGATCGCCATCACCATGGGGGTCTATCTGTCCATCAGCCTTGTCATCTCGGCGGTGATGAACTGGTACAACCGGCGCATCGCTCTGGTCGAGAGATAGGGGGAGGGATCGTCATGGCCGATATCGCTACCCGCCATTCCCCCGGCAGCCATCCCGATCTTCCGCCGCCGGCCAGCGAAGTTGGCGTCATCGGCTGGCTGCGGCGCAATCTCTTCTCCTCGCCGGCCAACACCGTGCTGACGCTGGTGGCTCTCTATCTCCTCTATCTCATCATCCCGCCGCTGGTGGACTGGGCGATCATCTCGGCCAATTGGGGGCCGGGCACCTCGCGGGCCGCCTGCACCAAATCCGGCGCCTGCTGGACCATGATCCGGGCGCGCTTCGGCTTGCTGATGTACGGCTTCTACCCCTTGGACCAGCGCTGGCGGGTCAACGTCACCTTCCTCCTGCAGTTCGCCGCCATGGCGGTGCTGCTGATCGAGAAGGTCCCCTACAAGAAGCAGTCGGCGATCTTCCTCTTCGTCATCTATCCCGTGATCGCCTTCATCCTGCTCTATGGCGGCTTCGGCCTCCCCGTGGTCGAGACCTCGCAATGGGGCGGGCTGATGCTGACCCTCGTCCTCTCGACGACGGGTATCGTCGCCTCCTTGCCGATCGGCATCCTTCTGGCCCTGGGGCGGCGCTCCGCACTGCCGGTGATGCGCCTGCTCTGCATCAGCTTCATCGAGTTCGTGCGCGGCGTGCCGCTGATCTCCGTGCTGTTCATGGCCTCGGTGGTCTTTCCGCTGTTCCTGCCGGAGGGGATGAACTTCGACAAACTGCTGCGCGCGCTGGTCGGCATCACGCTCTTCAGCGCGGCCTATATCGCCGAGGTCATCCGCGGCGGGCTGCAGGCCATTCCCAAGGGGCAGTACGAGGGCGCCATGTCGCTGGGGCTCAACTACTGGAAGATGAACACCTTCATCATCCTGCCCCAGGCGCTGCGCATCTCGATCCCGGGCATCGTCAACAGCTTCATCGGCCTGTTCATGGACACGACCCTGGTCCTGATCGTCGGCCAGATCGAGCTCCTCGGCATGGCGCAGTCCTCGGCCCGCGATCCGAACTGGCTCGGCACCATCAATACGGCGCTGGCCTTCGTCTCGGTCGTCTACTTCACCTTCTGTTTCAGCATGTCGCGCTACAGCCAGTATCTCGAGCGCAAGCTTCATAGGGGGCACAAACGTTGACCGCACCGGCCATGAAAATCCTCGACGAAGTCATGATCCAGATGGATGGCGTCCATAAATGGTATGGCCAGTTCCATGTGCTGAAGGACATCAACCTCGCCGTCCACAAGGGCGAGCGCATCGTCATCTGCGGCCCCTCCGGCTCCGGCAAGTCGACCCTCATCCGCTGCATCAACCGGCTGGAGGAGCACCAGAAGGGCAAGATCATCGTCGACAATGTCGAGCTCAGCCACGACCTCAAGAACATCGAGCTGGTCCGGCGCGAGGTCGGCATGGTGTTCCAGCATTTCAACCTGTTCCCCCATCTGACGGTGCTGGAAAACCTGACCCTGGCACCGATCTGGGTGCGCAAGATGCCCCGTGCCCAGGCCGAGGAAGCGGCCATGCTCTATCTGAACAGGGTCAAGATCCCCGAGCAGGCCAAGAAGTATCCGGGACAGCTCTCCGGCGGCCAGCAGCAGCGGGTCGCCATCGCCCGCTCGCTCTGCATGAACCCGAAAGTCATGCTCTTCGACGAGCCGACCTCCGCCCTCGATCCGGAAATGATCAAGGAGGTGCTGGACGTCATGGTGGGGCTGGCCGAATCCGGCATGACCATGATCTGCGTCACCCATGAAATGGGCTTTGCCCGCACCGTGGCCAATCGGGTGATCTTCATGGACCGAGGCGAGATCATCGAGCAGAACGAGCCGCATGCCTTCTTCAACAACCCCCAGTCGGAGCGCACCAAGCTCTTCCTCAGCCAGATCCTGCATCACTGAGGGCCGGCAGGCCGGCTGTGCCGGAGCGGGACTTGACGGGCAGCCGCTCCGGGGTGGAATGTATTGCGATGCAATATACGAATCACACCTGCGGCAGTGACATAAGCGGCCCTGATTCTGCAGTGCAGCATAGCGGAGAAACGCCGGTCCAGTGCCCCTGATCACCGTGCGACATACGACCGTCTACCGCTACCGCCAGCCGGTCGCGCTGGGGGAACATCGGATCATGTTCCGGCCCCGCGACAGCTATGACCAGCAATTGCTGGAGGCGAAGATCGAGATCTCGCCCCAGCCCTCCGATCTGCGCTGGGTCCACGACGTCTTCGGCAATTGCGTGGCCATCGCCCGTTTCTCGCGCCGGACGCGCGAGCTCAGCTTCGTCAGCACGATCTCCCTGAACCATTCTCCGACCAATGTGTTGGAGTTCACCATGGAGGATCATGCCCGCACATATCCCTTCTCCTATGACGCCGAGGAGGTCCCCGATCTCCTCCGGTCGATGGAGCGCCAATATCTCGATCCCGGTCGCGAGGTCGACCGCTGGGCGCGGCAATTCGTCCATAAGGACCGTCCGACGCGCACGCGCGAGATGCTGAGCGCGATCACCCATGAGATTCACAAGCGCTTCACCTATGTCGCGCGGCATGAGGCCGGGACCCAGGATCCGGTGATGACGCTGAAACTCGGCAGCGGCAGCTGCCGCGACTTCGCCTTGCTGATGATCGAGGCGGTCCGCTCCCTCGGGCTCGCGGCGCGGTTCGTCTCCGGCTATCTCTATGTGCCGGAAGGGAAGGGCAAGACCCATCAGGGCGGCGGCAATACCCATGCCTGGGCCCAGGTCTATCTGCCGGGCGCCGGCTGGGTCGAATTCGATCCGACCAACGGCATCGTCGGCAATCGAAATCTGATCCGCGTTGCCGTGGTGCGCGATCCGCGCCAGGCGGTGCCGCTCTCGGGCACCTGGACGGGCTTCCCGTCCGACAACCTGGGCATGACGGTCGAAGTCGAGGTCACGGTCGCGCCGGCGGCCGCGATCCCGCCTTACCGGGAGCAGGCATGATGCGGATCCGGGCCGGCTATGAGGTCGTCTACGACTGCCCACAGCCGACGCCCATGCTGCTGATGCTGAGCGCGATCACCCATGAGATTCACAAGCGCTTCACCTATGTCGCG
>DATHQQ010000425.1:0-2421 GCA_035482595.1 Verrucomicrobiia bacterium | reverse complement strand
GTGGGGCGATCTTGGTATGCTCCTCGACGAAGCACCATTGTGCCTCGCCCAGGAATTTCTGGCGGTCCGCCATCAGCCGGCTGATATGGGGCTCCGTCTTGAAGGCGGCCTCGGCGGCGGCAATGTCGTCGAACCAGATCTCGCCCACCCCGTCCCAATAGGACTCCTCCGGCGACCAGCGCTGGACCGCCCCGAAACGCAAGCCCCGGACACCGGGAAACTGGCGCACGATCTCGGCATGGGGCCCCATCCAATGGGCGAGGAATTCCTCATGGGTCATGCCTTGCTTGCGCCGGACCAGGCTGATGCGCTTGATCATGCTGTCAGCGCCCCGGCGCGGGCTGGATCATCTCCAGCGTGATGCCGTCATGGATGCGCAGATAGGCGGCACGGGCGCCCTTGTTTGGCCCGCCGTCGACATCCACCGGGCCCGCCGGCGCCACGGGCTTGGCGCCCAGCGCCACCGCCCGCTCCCAAGCCGACTGCGCGTTCGTCACGGAGAGACAGATATGCATATTGCCGGGATTGGCTGTCGCCTCGGGATTCTGCACCCTCCCGTCGAGCTGATACTCCAGCAGCTCGAGGATGGCGCCCCCCGGCAGCGGCACGAAAGCGGCGTCGATCTTCACGCCGGGGTAGCCGACATGCCGGCCGAGGTAGGGCCGGTCCAGCATCATGCGCCAGAGCCGCTCCACGCCGAGGAAGGCTTCCCAGAATTCCAGCGCCCGGTCGAGGCTGGCGACGGTCAGCCCGACATGATGGACGCGGGTCGCCGTCAGATCCGGCAGATGCTGCTTGGTCTTCGTCTCGCTCACCTTTTCCTCCCTCAAATCCGAAACAGCTTCTCGGCATTGCCGGCGAACATGGCGCGCTGCTCCGCCTCGCTGAACCCGCCGATGATCTCGGCATAGGCATCGATCAGGTCGGGGTAGGAGCTGTACATGCGGTCCACCGGCCAATTGGTGCCGAAGACGACGCGGGCCGGGGTGAAGGCCTCGATGCAGGCCATCACCCAGGGCCTCAGGCTCTCGACCGTCCAGAGATGATCGCCCATGCCCAGGCCGGAGATCTTCATCCAGATATTGGGCGCGCGGGCGAGCTCGCGGATCCCGCGGTTCCAGGCCTGAAAATATTCCTTCGTGCGCTGCTCGGGGATGGCGCAATGGTCGACGCAGAGCACGACATCGGGCACTTTGGCGGCCAACGCCAGGATCTGCGGAAATTTCGCCAGGCGCGTATCGAGGCAGGAGACGAGATTGTGCCGGGCGAGCAGCTTGTAGCCCGCCTGCCAGGCGGGATTGCTGAGATAGTCGCCAGGCCCGAAATCGCGGATGCCCCGGACATTGGCGAATTGCAGGTGGCGGTTGAGCACCGCGCCCGCATCGGGCTCTGCCAGATGGCATTCCGCCACGATACCCTGGGGATAGCCGAATTTGTCGGCGAAGCCCTGCAGCCAGCGGGTCTCGTCCACCGGGTCCTCTATGCCCAACGCTGCTTGCACATGAATCGCCTTGGGCACATTGGCGAAGCGGATCTCAGCGATATAATCCTCGATCCAGTAGTGCTGGGCCTTGATGGCATCGATATTGCCCAGGAAGGGATGGACGGCATCGGGCTCGAGCCAGGCATAGCGCAGCTCGGGCCGCTTCATGTCGTGGAGATGGAAATGGGTATCGACGAAGGGGATATGGGCCATGCCTCTTCCTTTCCTCCCGAGCGGCCGTCAGGCTTGAGCCGTTTCCGGCTCGATTATCCTAACCTATAGCGCCTCGGCGATGGCATGACCCAGCGATTGGGTCGTGGCCTTGCCGCCCATATCCGGCGTCAGCTCCGTTCCTGCCGCCAGGACCTTCTCGATCGCTTTCACGATGGCGTCCGCCGCGACCTTCTGCCCGAGATGTTCCAGCATCATGGCGCCCGACCAGATCTGACCGATGGGATTGGCGATATTGCGCCCGGCGATGTCGGGGGCCGAGCCATGGACGGGCTCGAACATCGAGGGAAAGCGCCGCTCGGGATTGAGATTGGCCGAGGGCGCGATGCCGATGGTGCCGGTCACCGCCGGCCCCAGATCGGAGAGGATGTCGCCGAAGAGATTGCTTCCCACCACCACGTCGAAGCTTTCCGGCTTGCGGACGAAATGGGCCGTCAGGATATCGATGTGATACTGCTCCACGGCCACATCCGGATAGGATTTGGCCATGGCCTTCACCCGCTCGTCCCAGAATGGCATGGTGTGGATAATGCCGTTGGATTTCGTGGCCGAGGTCAGCCGCTTGCGTGGCCGCGACCGTGCCAGCTCGAAGGCGTATTTGAGGATCCGGTCGACCCCGCGGCGGGTGAAGACATTCTCCTGCACCGCCATCTCATCCTCGGTGCCCGGATAGAGCCGGCCGCCGATCTCCGAATATTCGCCCTCGT
>DATHQQ010000424.1:0-10413 GCA_035482595.1 Verrucomicrobiia bacterium | reverse complement strand
GCGCCGCCGATTTCACCGCCTTCATGTATCTGGGCGAGCTGATCGAATATGGCGAGACGGAGCAGATCTTCACCAATCCCGGCAAGGAGCAGACCCAGCAATACATCACGGGGCGCTTCGGATGACCCTCGATCACACCGTTAAGTCATATGATGACGAGTTGAGAAAGCTCCAGCAGGATATCGCCAGCATGGGCCGGCTTGCCGAGGGCGAGCTGCAGGATGCGGTGCAGGCGCTGATCCGCCGCAACGCCGATCTTGGCGCTCAGGTCGTCCTGAACGACACCCGGGTCGACGAGCTGGAACAGCTCACCGGCGCCCAGGTCGTCCGCCTGCTGGCGCTGCGCCAGCCCATGGCCAGCGATCTGCGCGAGATCGTCGCCGCGCTCAAGATCGCGAGCGATCTTGAGCGGGTCGGCGATTATTCGGCCAATATCGGCAAGCGGGTCGTGGCGCTGTCTCAGGTGCCGCCGTTCCGGCTGCCGGCCACCCTGCCGCGGATGGGTTGGCTCGCCCAGCAGAATATCCGCGAGGTGCTCACTGCCTATGCCGACCGCGACGCGGAGAAGGCTTTGCGCGCCTGGCAGGCCGATGAGGAGCTGGACGAGACCTACAGCAGCCTGTTCCGCGAGCTGCTGACCCATATGATGGAAGACCCGCGCAACATCGGCGCCTGCACCCATCTGCTGTTCATCGCCAAGAACATCGAGCGGATCGGCGATCATGCCACCAATATCGCCGAGACGGTCTACTTCATGGTGCTCGGCGAGCCGCTGCGCAGCGTCCGGCCCAAGGGCGACAGCAGCAGCTACATGACGGTCCCGCCGCACTGAAACCTCCCTCATTCCCTCTCCCGTTTCCAAGTGCGGGAGAGGCAAAGGAGGTGAACCGGGTCCGAGATTGAAGGGGCCCCTGCGCGCCGGCTAAACCGGATGATAATGCGTGATAGCCCGCGCTCTCGCACCTCCGACCTCGGTCACGGGCTGGCACGGCGCGGCGCTCGGACACCTCGAAGCCCGATGCTCGTCGGGGAGATTTACAATTTTAAACAGGGGCTTATACCCTGGTCCCGACGGCGGCGGTATAATTCCGTCTCGAGCGACAGACACGAGGACAGGCTCCTAGCCGTGGCCGATCACTCCTTGCCGCCCCCAAGCTGGGCCGCCGTGCGGATTCTCCCCTTCGTCACCGGCGCCCTGGCGCTGGGGATTTTCATCGTCGACACGATCCCGACGTTGGATATCGCCGTGGCGGTGCTCTACGTCGTCGTGGTGCTGATGTCCCTCAATTTCTGCGCCAGGCGGGGGGTCTTGCTGGTGGGGGCCGGCTGCGTGGCGCTGACCATCCTCAGCTACATCCTGTCCCACGATGTGTGGGCGCTCGACTCCGCTCTGGGCAGATGCCTGGTGAGCCTCCTGGCGATCGCCATCACCACGCTGCTTGCCTTGCGGATCCTGTCGGCCGCAACGGGGCTGCGCCAGCATGCCGATCTGCTCGATCTCACCCAGAGATTGAGCCATACCGGAAGCTTCAGCCAGAAGGTCTCGAGCGGCGAGCTCTTGTGGTCGGAGGAGTTCTATCGAATCTATGAGCTCGACCGGAGCGTGTCGCCGACGCTGGAATCCGCCTTCAAGCGTATACATCCCGAGGATGTGGCGATGGTCGAAGAGCGCCTCAGAGCGGTCTCGCGGCCGGACGCGGAACCGGAGGCCAGGTTCAATTTCGACTTCCGCCTGCTGATGCCGGATGGCTCGACGAAGTATCTCAGCTTCGTCGGCCGCGTCTTCAAGGACCAGGCCGGCCGGAACGAGGTCATCGGGGCTCAGATGGACGTTACCGCCGCCAGGCTCGCCCAGGAATCCCTGCAGCAGACCCAAGCGGCGCTCGCCCATGTGACACGGGTCATTTCCCTGGGCGAGCTAACCGCCTCTGTCGCCCATGAGGTGAAGCAGCCGCTGACGGCGATCGTGACAAATGGCGATGCCGGCCTCAGGTGGCTCGATCGCGACCCGCCGGATTTGCACGAGGTCCGGCTGGCGGTGACGCGCATGATCGCGGAGGGCAAGCGCGCCAATGACGTGATCCAGCGGATCCAGGCGATGCTCAGAAAAGAAGAGCCGAGGAAGCTTGCCCTCGATCTCAACGACGTGGTCAACGAGGCGGTCCCTCTCGTCCGGCGCGAGCTCTCGAGACATCGGGTGGTGCTGAAGCTCGACCTGAAACTTGGCCTGCCGCCGACGAAGGGCGATCGCATCCAGCTGCAGCAGGTGATCATCAATCTCCTCCTTAACGGGATCCATGCCATGGACGAGGTTTACGAACGGCCGCGCGAACTGCTGGTCCAAACCCGGCTGGAGGAGGAAGGTCTACTCCTCGTCCGGGTCCGCGATGGCGGTACCGGCATAGACCCGGCCCATATGCGCCAGCTGTTCAATTCCTTCTTCACGACCAAGGCGAACGGCATGGGGATGGGCCTCTCGATCTGCCGTTCCATCATCGAAGCCCATGGCGGGCGGATTTGGGCCTCGGCCAATGCGGGGCCGGGCGCCACATTTCACATCACCCTGCCCACGGATGTGGAACCCGCCCGATGACGCGCGCGCCGATAGCACCCGATCCCGGGGCCGCGCCGCTGGTCTGCGTGATCGACGATGATTCCTCCGTGCGCGAGGCGCTCAGCAGCCTCTTTCGCTCCATCGGTCTCAGGGTAAAGCTCTATGGATCCGCGCCGGAGTTCTTCGAGAGCCCGCTTCCGGCAGAGGCGGGCTGCCTGGTGCTCGATATCCGGATGCCGGGATTGAGCGGCCTGGATTTCCAGGACCGGCTGGTCAACGCGAATATCCATATGCCCATCATCTTCATGACGGGCCATGGCGACATCCCCATGTCGGTGCGCGCCATGAAGGCGGGCGCCGTCGACTTCCTGACCAAGCCGTTTCGCGATCAGGACATGCTCGATGCCGTGACGGTGGCGCTCGAGCGCGACCGCCGGCGGCGGCAGAGCGAGGGCGAGATATCGGATCTTCGTGCCCTCTACGCCTCGCTGACCGCGCGCGAGCGTGAGGTCATGACCCTGGTGACGGCCGGGCTCATGAACAAGCAGATCGCCGGCAAGATCGGCCTCAGCGAGATCACCGTCAAGATTCACCGCGGCCATGCCATGCGGAAGATGAAGGCGCGCTCCCTGGCCGACCTGGTGAGGATGGCCGAAGCTCTCGGGCTCGACCCCACAAGATAGTCGGCAAAGTAAACCTCAGTATGATTTGTCGCGCCTGTTCGCGGGCGCACTCTCTTGCCATGTGGAGGTCGGGTTTGCGGCATCGCCGGACCGGACATGGGCATCGAGGACAGGTCATCTTGCCAAGCGTTCCATTGATAGCGATCGTTGATGACGATGACGCCATTCGCATCGCGGCGGAGAGCCTGATGAGATCGATGGGACTGCGCGCCCGGTGCTTCGCCTCTGCCGAGGAGTACCTGGGCTCCGATGTCCTCGAGGAAACGGCCTGCCTGATAGCCGATGTGCATATGCCGGGTATCAGCGGGCTGGAGCTTCAGGATGTGCTGGTAGCGCGGGGGAAGAAGATGCCCATCGTCTTCATCACGGCCTATCCGGGGGAAGCGGTCCAGATACGTGCCCGGGCCGCCGGCGCCGCCGCGGTTTTCATGAAGCCTTTCGACGGGCAGAGCCTGTCCGACTGCGTGATGAGGATTCTTCAAAAGTAGCGCAGCACCCGTGGCGCGCCGTGGCGCTCAGGATTGCGCGGAATAAGTCACCCTAATCCGTCGACGAAAGATGGAGATCCCCTGGTGCGCCAGTGTCGGCCGGCAGTCTCTGCCGATGTCCTGGGCCCGCGTCCGGACCGAGATCCGAACGCAGCCCAGGATGGCAAAGCGTCATTCACATGCCGGCGGTATTGCTCCCCAGATGCGGGGCGCCGCTGTTCGGGATGAAGCGATTGGTCGTCCCGTAGCCTGCGGGCTTGCGCAGGGGCTGGTCGGCGGAGGCGTCGTTCGCGAAGGTGGATGGGGTGATGTAGTGGTAGCTGCTGGATCCGTCCGTATTGCTGCCCAGATTCGGCTCGCCGCTGTTCGGAATGAAGGGATTGTTCCTCCCGATATCCTGGGGCCGGCTCACGGTTTCGCTGACGCCCGCCTGGGCAGCCGCGGCATTCGGCACATTGTAGCCGCTGTCGCCGAGGCCGCAGGTGCTGCGGTTGAAGGTATTGGGATTGTTCGTCCCATAGCCCTGCGGGACACCGCAGTCGGTCCCGGCCTGTGCCGCAAGGGGAAGCGCCAATGCGGCCACCAGGAAGCTTGTGGCAAGGATTCCGGTCTTCATGTTTCTCACCTCTGTTTTGATTCGGCTCGGGTTGAGCCGACCTCGAGGTGGGAGCGTAAGCAGCGCTGGGAAAGTAAAATTTCGTTATGGAAACCTATGTATGATTTGCTTGAACCTACGCGCGGCTCGCGGCGACTCAAGTAGAATGGAGCCGACCATCCCACCCGATTAGCTTTCTATCGCGCAAACCGATTGGTGCGAGGAAAGCTCGATGCCCATGAACTCCGATCCTGCGCCGGATATCATTCCGGCGGCCCCCTTCATCCATGACGAGTCCCAGTGGCGCCGGCCCACCGCTCTCGATCGCCTGGCGAAGGGTCGATCCAAGACCGTCGTCTCGCGATGGCGCGCCGTGACCAGCGGCGTGCACGAGGTGACGGCCGACTCGGGCGACTCCCATCACACGATCGGCATTGCCCTGCGGCATATGGACGTCGCGTTCTTCCTCGCCGGCCGGCCGATCCACGATGGCCGCGTCCTGCCCGGCATGCTGCAGGCAAGCGGACCGGGCGAGAAGCTACGCGCCGTTTTCCGCGGTGCCTATGACGTGCTCCATATCCATCTTTCCCGCTTCCTCGTGGCGGAATGCCTCGAGCAGGCTGAGGGATATCCTCATCCCGGCGACATCGGACTGGCCGACCCACGTTTCTCCCAAGATCCGGTCATCGAGCGCCTCGCTCAATCGCTGCTGATGGCCGAGCACGCCGGGGCGGTCTTTGGCGAGCTCTATGCGGAAAGCGTCAGCATCGCCATCCTGACGCGGTTGCTCGGCCTGCGCGCCGGGGCAGGGTTGGCGCCGGCAAGGCGAGGCGTCGCGGCCCTGCCGAAGTGGCGGGTCAAGCGCGCCGTCGATTATGTCGAGGCGCATCTTGGAGGGCCCATCACCCTGGCAGAGCTGGCGGAAGCCACGGGCCTGACCCGCATGCATTTCGCCGCCCAGTTCCGCATGGCGACGGGATTTCGACCGCATGAATACCTGCTTCGCAAGAGGATCGAGCGGGCCCGCGACCTGCTCCTGGCATCGGATGCCTCGCTGGTCGATATCGCTCTCAGCGTCGGCTTTCAGACCCAGGCCCATTTCACGACGGTCTTCAAGCGCTTCGTAGGTGCGACGCCGCATCGGTGGCGCTCTGTCCAGCAGATGCGCCTGGCGCCTAAGTCCAGGCCGCCGATTCCCGAAACGGGAAATCGGTCCGTCGCCTGGCCGTCGTGCGAATTGACATCGCCGGTCTGAACGGCCCAGGCCATGGCACGCAGACGCGCATCGCAGATTCACAGGGACTTAGACCTAGGTATAGGTCCGGCACACCATGATCCCATTCGAACGTACCTATGTCGGATAGGGCCGGAAGCGCGGCATGACCTATCCTTAAGTCATGTCGAAAGACGAGCTATCGGACGCGGTCGACCGGATCGGAATACAGCTCAAAGGAATAAAGCCATGTTGTTGAATTTCCCGCCCCGTGCAGCATCGATCATCAGCTCCGCGCAGAGCATCGCATCGGCTTCGCCGCAGCCGGCCCGCCGGCCGCGGACCGAATATCGCGTCCGCGCAACGGCCCGGCTCAGCCTCGACGGCGGTCCGACCAAGGTCGCGGGCGCCTTGGGAATGCGCCTCAAGGACCTCTCGGTCGTCCTGCGGCTCGATCATGACGAAAAGACCTTCTGGGGGGTCGTATCCGGCACTGCCGATCCCGCGAGCGTCTCCTTCGAGACGGAAAACACGGATCTGCCACCCGGCGTCGTTCTGCTGCATCGGGGTGCCGCACTCTCCTCCGAGGCCTGCGACATCGATTCGACGGCCGTGCTAGCGGCGGACGGCCGTCGCCAGGGCAGTATCGGCGTCCAGGTCGGCGAATCCGCCCTTGGACGGGTTCCGATGGCGGCCCTGGCGCAGCTGGTGCGCCTCAGCCGCTACTACTTCTGCCGGAGCTTCAGGCGGTCCTTCGGCTTCCTGCCGCGCGGATACCGCATCGGCCTGCGCATCGAAGCCCGCCCTGAAGGAACGCGGGCCGGGCAGGCTTCGGCCGGGGATATCGCCGTGACAGTCGATTTCGTCGCGACCGGGGCGCTCCCGGCAGCCGTCGCGCGGACGCTACCGGCGTGCGCCGGCGGCTGATCATAAGCTCGCTCGTTTCGAGCAGCGCCGGCACGGGGACGTCATCAGCGCTCGGGAGGTTGGGTATGACATCGCGCCCTTGGTCCGTGGCCTTGCTTGTGATCCTCACCTCGATAGGCGGCGCCGCGCGGGCGCAGCCCATCGGCACAGACATGGCGCCCGGCGCTCCTCTCACCCCCCAGGCTCCTCTCGCCCCTGGGGCCCCTCTCGTCAATATCGCCCCTCCCGTCGGCGCGGTAGGAATCCCCCTCGGTTCGACCGAGCTGGGCTTCCGGGGTTTGAGCCCGCTCGGCTCCGCGGCCGCGACCGGTTCAGCCGCTGCCGGAAGCGCCGCCTGTCTCGGCGCCGCCGCCTCGGGCGAATCCCCGGCGCCATTGTTCGACGGCGGCGGGACCGGCATGAGCGGGGACCCCTGCGCGGCGAGCAGCGACTCGCCGCCTGTCGGGTCGAGCTTCACGGCCACCGGGACCGGTGCTCCGGCATCGGGCGGTACCGGTATTCCCCTCGGCTCCGTCGAGACGGCACCGGCAGGCCTCAGCCCGCCGCCTGCCGTCCCTGCCGTGCCGTCGTCCCTCCCGCCGCCCATGGGCGGCACGCAACCCTGCATGAGCGGGGAGATGCCCATGCCGGCCGGGAGTTGTTGACCACCGTCGATTGCGCTGGAGGCATTACATGCGCCGCAAGGTCCTCATCGTCGCTGGCTTGCTCGTCGTGGTTCTCGTGGCCGGCGGGGCCATCTTCGCGCCGGGCTTCGCGCCTCGACCGAAGCCGTCGGCAGCGCCGGCGGCACTCGCGGCCGTCCCGGTCGTCGCAGCGGCCGTGATGCGCCACGATGTCCCGATCTATCTGCAGGGCGTCGGCACCGTCATCGCCTACAACACGGTGCAGATTCACAGCCAGATCACCGGCCAGCTCATCCGGATCGCGTTTGCGGAGGGCCAGAGCGTCAAGGCCGGCGACCTGCTGGCGGAGATCGACCCCAGCCCCTATATCGCGCAGCTCGACCAGATGATCGCCACCCGCGAGCGCGATCAGGCACAGCTCACGAACGCGCTCGCCAATCTTACACGCTACGACCAGCTTCAGGCCAAGGGCTGGGCGACGGCCCAACTGACCGAGACGCAAAAGGCCCAGGTCGAACAGCTGCAAAACGCCGTCAAGGCCGATGAGGCTCTCATCGCGGCCGCCAAGGTGCAACTCGGCTATACGAAGCTGACATCGCCGATACCGGGTGTCACGGGCGTGCGCCTGATCGATATTGGCAATGTCATCCACCCCACTGACCCGACCGGCCTCGTCGTCGTCACGCAGCTGCAGCCGATCTCGGTCCTCTTCACCCTGCCCGAGACCGATCTGCCCGAGATCCAGCAGCAGATGGAGAAGGGCCCGCTGACGGTGCTGGCCTATAGCCAGGACGATCGGATCAGGCTCGATCAAGGCACGCTCGGCCTCGTCGACAATGAGATACTGCAGACGACGGGCTCGGTTCGCCTCAAGGCGGAGTTTCCCAATCCCGCCCACCGGCTTTGGCCGGGCGAGCTCATCAGCGTCAGGCTCCTCCTCGAAGACCGGGCGAATGGCCTGACGGTCCCCGCCTCGGTGGTGCAGCAGGGGCCGCAGGGCGCCTATGCCTATGTGATCGATCCAACCAACACCGTCCAGACCCGCCCCGTCGTTGTTGCGCAGATCAGCGGGGGGCAGGCCCTGATCGATTCCGGCCTCGAGGCCGGCGAGCAGGTCGTGGTCGATGGCCAGTACAAGCTGCAGCCCGGCAGCCGCGTCACCGTCCTCCATGGGACGGCGGCCGCGGAGGCTGCGGCCCAAAGCGCCCAGCAGGCCCAAATCCCATGAACATCTCCGCGGGCTTCATCAAGCGGCCGGTCGCCACCGCGATGCTGATGGTGGGGCTCCTGCTGCTCGGCCTCGCCGCATACCCTCTGATGCCGGTTGCGGCCCTGCCGAACGTCAACTACCCGACCATACAGGTCAGCGCGCAATTGCCGGGCGCCGATCCCCAGACCATGGCCTCCTCCGTCGCGACGCCGCTGGAGGAGCAGTTCGGGCAGATTCCCGGCATCACCCAGATGACCTCCGCCAGCGCGCTCGGCTTCACGCAGATCAGCCTGCAGTTCGATCTCAGCCGCACCGTCGACTCGGCCGCCACCGACACGCTGGCGGCAATCAATGCGGCCGGCGGCCAGCTGCCGCCCGCGATGATCTACCCGCCGACGATTCGCAAGGTGAATCCCGCCGACACGCCGATCCTGGTTCTGGCGGTGACATCGGACTCCCTGCCGCTGACGGTCGTCGATGCCTATGCGGAAAACATCCTTCTGCCCAAGATCTCGCAGATCTCGGGGGTCGGCCTGGTGGGCATCGGTGGGCAGCAGAAGCCCGCGATTCGGGTTCAGGTCGATCCGCAGGCGCTGGCCGCCCGCGGCATCGGCCTAGAGGATGTCCGCACCGTGCTCAGCCAGGCCAATGTCGACCTGCCCAAGGGGACGCTCAACAGCCCGCGCCAAACCTACACGCTCAACACCAACGATCAGCTGCTCAATCCCGAAGCCTACAACGCGCTGATCGTCGCCTACCGCAACGGCTCGCCCGTGCGCATTCGGGATATCGGCAAGGCGGTCGACGGTCCGGAAAACGATCTGCTGGCCGGTTGGTTCAACCAGAATCGCGCCGTGATCCTGGGTATTCAACGCCAGCCGGGCGCCAATGTCGTCGCCACGGTCGATCGGATAAAGGCCCTGCTGCCGCAGCTGGAGGCCTCCATCCCGCCGGCCATCAAGGTATCGATTCTCTCCGACCGTACCCAGACCATTCGCGCCTCGATCGGCGATGTCCAATTCACGCTGATGCTGACCGTGGCGCTCGTGGTCATGGTGATCTTTTTGTTCCTGCGCAATCTCTGGGCGACGGTTATCCCTGCGATCACCGTGCCGCTGTCGCTGATCGGCACCTTCGCCGTGCTCTACGTGCTCGGCTACAGCCTCGACAATCTCTCCTTGATGGCCCTGACCATCGCCGTCGGCTTCGTCGTCGACGATGCCGTGGTGGTCATCGAGAACATCGTGCGCCATCTGGAGGGGGGCGCCACGCCGCTCCAGGCTGCCCTGCAGGGCGCCGGCGAGATCGGCTTCACAATCCTCTCCATGACCTTGTCGCTGATCGCCGTCTTCATCCCGCTGTTCCTGATGAGCGGCTATGTGGGGCTGCTGTTTCGCGAGTTCGCCGTCACCGTGAGCGTCGCTCTCCTGCTCTCTCTCGTCATTTCCCTGACCCTGACGCCCATGATGTGCGCGCGGCTGCTCCGTAAGAACGAGGGACGGCACGGATGGCTCTACCGGCTGCTGGAGAAGGGATTCGACGGGCTTCTCGGCCTATACGAGCGCGGGCTCAAGGTGGCGCTTCGCCACAGCTTCATCACCTTGATGGTGATGCTGGGAACGATGGCGCTGACCGGCTATCTCTATGTCGTCATTCCCAAGGGCTTCTTTCCGCAGCAGGACACGGGAATGATCCTGGGCATTGCCGAGGCATCGCAGGACATCTCCTTCCCGGCGATGGCCGAGCGCATGCAGGCGGTCATCGGCGTCGTGCTGCAGGATCCCGCCGTGGCGTCGGTCGGGTCGCAAATCGGCGCCGGCGGCGCCACCGCCACGCTCAATGACGGCCGCATGTTCGTCGCCCTCAAGCCGGAGAGCGAGCGTAACGCGAGTGCCGACCAGGTGATCAATCGGCTGCGGCCGAAACTCGCCAAGATCCAGGGCATCACACTCTACATGCAGGCGGCCCAGGACATCACCATCGGCGCGCGCCTGTCCAAGACCCAATATCAGTTCACTCTCGCCGACGCCGATGCGGCCGAGTTGAATCATTGGGCCGCCCTGTTCCTCGGCAAATTCAGGAACTTGCCCGGCATCGCCGACGTGACGAGCGATCAGGAA
>DATHQQ010000423.1:0-26011 GCA_035482595.1 Verrucomicrobiia bacterium | reverse complement strand
GGGTCGGGCAGGCCGTTGGGATTGCGAAACAGGGTCCGGGTCATCCCCAGCGCCTGGGCCTTGGCGTTCATCTTCTGGGCAAAGCCTTCGACGCTGCCGCCCAGCGCCTCGCCCATGACCATGGCGGCGTCATTCGCCGATTTGATGATCATGCCGCGGATCGCAAGCGCGACCGTGATCGTCTCGCCAGGATAGAGGCCGAGCTTTGTCGGCGGCTGGCTGGCGGCATTGGCGGAGACCGGCAGCGCCTCGTTCAGCGTGATCTTGCCCTTCTGCAACGCCTCGAAGGTGAGGTAGAGCGTCATCATCTTCGTCAGCGAGGCCGGATAAGTCAGCACATCCGCATTGGACTGGGAGAGAACCTGCCCGCTCGCCTCATCGACGACGATGCTGGCGCTGACGGGCGCAGCGGCGAAGCTTGGCGATGATGTCGACATGAAGGCAAAAATCAGCCCGATCCATGGCAGACTCCATATCAGCGCCGTGGCGGGAATCCTCGAACCGGGCCCCCCCGTCAGTCGTGCCTCTTGCATCGGCCTGTTCCCGAGTCGTTACCAGCCCCCATGGTAAAAAAGCTGAGGAATCCTGTCTACCTAGAACATGCCGGCTTTTATGGAGGATTAACTCCGGGCAGTATGCCTCGGGAATCGGCTGCTATGTTGCGATGCAGTGAAGTCATTGACCTATTTGTGAAAAATCCCATATTTAGCCATATTGCACCGCAGCAAATGTTAATCGATGAGGGAGCGAGGAAAAATTCATGACTGCCAAAAAGAAATCGCGAAAGAGCCCCAAAACGGCCTTGATCTCCCGGCCGACTCGCGACTCGGGCGGCGCCCGGCCGGCGGTCGAGTCGGCTGTTTGCGTGGCTCCGGCTGTTGCGGAGCTTGGTTTTATTCCCTTTGGGGCGGAGGATGTCGATGCCGTCGCTCGATCGAGCGTGGCGCTCGCCGATGGCATCCAGGCCTTCGGACAGGCGCTGATCGAGATGCAGCGGCTGTCGGTCTCCACCGGACTGTCGGCGGTGTGCGCCCTTGTTGATGCGCGCAACCTTCAGGATGTGATCGAGGTTCAGCGCCGCTTCGTCAACGGGTCGGTCGAGAATGCCGTGCGTGACACCGGGGGCCTGGCCGAGCTGGCGAACCGCGTCGTCAAGGAGGCCTGGGCGCCGCTGACGCCCCGAGTCGGCGCGGGTCTGGGCCGCACCCGGAGCTCCTGAAGAGGGGATTTGCGGCCATGCATGTCGCAAATGCCCGTCAGAACGAAGCCGCCGGACTTTTTTTGCGTCTCTTCGGCCCCGGGGTCTTTGCGGTGGCGCTTGCGATCCAATATTATGGCCGTGATGAAACCGCTGATTTTCCGATGGATTGACGATGTTGCAGGATGATGGGCGGCGATGACAGGCGTAACGACGACGATCGTCAGGTCGGGGTCGTTGTCAAAAGCAAGCCGAAGACCAAGAAGCCCTCTATGTACAAGGTGCTTCTTCTGAACGACGACTATACGCCCATGGAGTTCGTCGTTCATGTGCTCGAGCGCTTCTTCGCGAAGAGCCGCGAGGAAGCCACGCAGATCATGTTGCATGTCCACCGCCGCGGAGTGGGGGTTTGCGGCGTCTTTACCTACGAAGTGGCGGAGACCAAGGTGACCCAGGTCATCGACTTTGCGCGCCGCCACCAGCACCCGCTGCAATGCACGATGGAGAAGGAGTAGAGCCCGATGCTGTCGCCCAATCTGGAGAAGACGCTGCACCGTGCGCTCGCCTATGCCAATGAGCGACGGCATGACTTCGCGACCCTCGAGCATCTGCTGCTGGCGCTGACCGAGGATCCCGATGCGATCGCGGTGATGCGGGCGTGCAATGTCGATGTCGAGCGCCTGCGCCGCGACCTGATCGACTACATCGACAGCCAGCTCGGCAATCTCGTCTCCAACCGCGGGGGTGAGGCCAAGCCCACCGCCGGCTTCCAGCGGGTGCTCCAGCGCGCGGCCATCCATGTGCAGTCCTCCGGCCGCGAGGAAGTGACGGGCGCCAATATCCTGGTCGCCATCTTCTCCGAACGCGAGAGCCACGCTGTATTTTTCCTGCAGGAGCAGGAGATGTCGCGCCTCGATGCCGTCAACTACATCAGCCACGGCATCGCCAAGGCCCATGGCCGCTCCGAGACCCGCCGCGTCCAGGGTGCCGAAGCCGATGCGGGCGACAAGACCTCCAAGGGCGGCAGCGAGGCCCTGGACTCCTATTGCGTCGACCTCAACAAGAAGGCCTCGGCGGGCAAGATCGACCCCCTCATCGGTCGCGAGGCCGAGGTCGAGCGTACCATCCAGATCCTCTGCCGGCGCACCAAGAACAATCCCCTCTATGTCGGCGAGCCCGGCGTGGGCAAGACCGCCATTGCCGAGGGCCTGGCACGGCGCATCGTCACCGGCGACGTGCCGGAGGTGCTGAAGGGCTGCGTGATCTATAGCCTCGACATGGGCTCGCTCCTGGCCGGCACCCGCTACCGCGGCGATTTCGAGGAACGGCTGAAGGCGGTGATCGGCGAGCTCGAGAAGATGCCCAACGCCATCCTGTTCATCGACGAGATCCATACGGTGATCGGCGCCGGTGCCACCAGCGGCGGCTCGATGGACGCTTCCAATCTGCTGAAGCCGGCGCTGGCGGGCGGTGTCATCCGCTGCATCGGCTCCACCACCTACAAGGAATACCGGAACTACTTCGAGAAGGACCGGGCGCTGGTCCGCCGCTTCCAGAAGATCGACGTCAACGAGCCCTCGCTCGAGGATTCGATCAAGATCCTGCGCGGCCTCAAGCCCTATTACGAGAAGCATCACAACGTGCGCTACACCGCCGAGGCGATCCGCGCCGCGGTGGAGCTGGCGCAGCGCTACATCAACGACCGCAAGCTGCCGGACAAGGCGATCGACGTGATCGACGAGGTCGGCGCGGCTCAGATGCTGCTGCCCGAGGGCAAGCGGCGCAAGACCATCGCGGTCAAGGATGTCGAGGCAGTGGTGGCCAAGATCGCCCGCATCCCGCCCAAGAGCGTGAGCCGGGACGATCGCCTCGCCCTGCAGAATCTGGAGCGCGATCTGAAGACCATGGTCTTCGGCCAGGAGAAGCCGATCGACGCCTTGGCCTCGGCCATCAAGCTCGCCCGTGCGGGCCTGCGCGAGCCGGAGAAGCCGATCGGCGCCTATCTCTTCTCGGGCCCGACCGGCGTGGGCAAGACCGAGGTTGCCCGGCAGCTGGCCCGCAGCCTGGGGATCGAGCTGATCCGCTTCGACATGTCCGAATACATGGAGCGCCATACCGTGTCGCGGCTGTTGGGCGCGCCCCCGGGCTATGTCGGCTTCGACCAGGGCGGGCTTCTGACCGATGCCATCGACCAGCACCCCCATGCGGTGCTGCTGCTGGATGAGATCGAGAAGGCCCATCCCGATCTCTTCAACGTCCTGCTGCAGGTCATGGACCACGGCAAGCTGACCGATCACAACGGCAAGACGGTCGACTTCCGGAATGTGATCCTGATCATGACGACCAATGCCGGCGCTTCCCAGATGGCCAAGCCTGCGATCGGCTTCGGCCGCGAAGGCCGGACAGGGGAGGATACGGAGGCCATCGAGCGCATGTTCTCGCCCGAGTTCCGCAACCGGCTGGATGCGGTGATCACCTTCAGCACCCTCCCGCCGGAGGTGGTGGCCAAGGTGGTCGACAAGTTCGTGATGCAGCTGGAGGCTCAGCTCGCCGACCGGCAGGTCACCATCGAGCTCAGCGACACGGCGCGCGCCTGGCTCGCCCGCAAGGGCTATGACCCGCTCTATGGTGCCCGGCCGCTCTCCCGGGTGATCCAGGAGTACATCAAGAAGCCGCTGGCCGAGGAGCTCCTCTTCGGCCGCCTGGAGAAGGGCGGCGTCGTACAGGTCGATGTGGTGGAGGAAAAGCTGGTCTTCACCTATCCCACGCCGCCGGCTCCGCCTCAGGCGCCCAAGCTGCCGGTGCTGGTGGAGACCTGAGGATCAGTATCACCCCTTGGCCGTCATGGCCGGGGTGGGGCATCGGGTAAGGCCCTCTTACTTGTCCGCGGCATCCGTGGATTTCTTCGCGGGATCCGCTGCGCATCTGAACGGCGAGTACTCGGCCAGCGCGTCGCGCTCCTGCTCCACTGCCCGGGTCTCGCGCGCCAGGAAATCGGCGACGGCGGAGGCGAAGCGCGGGTCGGCGATGAAGTGGAAGCTGCGGGTCTCGACCGGCAGATAACCCCGCGAGATCTTGTGCTCGCCCTGGGCCCCGGCCTCCACCCGTACGAGTCGGTTCTCGATGGCGAAATCGATGGCCTGGTAGTAGCAGGCCTCGAAATGCAGGAATTTGAAGGCCCCGTCGGAACCCCAGTTGCGCCCGTAGAGCGCCTCGCTGCCGAATAGATTGAGGGCACCGGCCACCGGCGTGCCGTCATCCTCCGCCATGACCAGGAGGATGCGGTCCGCCAGGCGCTCGCCGATGGCCTCGAAGAAGGCGCGGGTCAGATAGGGCCGGCCCCATTTGCGCTCGCTGGTATCGATGTAGAAGCGATAGAACTGCTGCCAATGCCGCGGCTTGATATCGGCGCCCACCAGGCGCCGCAGCACGAGCCCCTCGCGCTTGGCCGCCTCGCGCTCCTTGCGGATCATCTTGCGCTTGCGCGAGGAGAGATCGCCGAGGAAGGCCTCGAAACTGTCATAGCCGCGGTTCTGCCAATGGTATTGGGTGCCTACCCGCTGCATCATGCCCGCCGCGGCCAGGGCCGCCGCATCCGCCGGCTCGGTGAAATTCACATGCAGCGAGGAGACACCGAGCTGGCGCACCACCGCAATCAGCCCCTCCGCCAGCTGGCGGCGATGGGTCTCGGCCTCCGGACCGGGGCGGATGAGGAGGCGCGGCCCCGGGACCGGGGTGAAGGGTACGGCGGCCACCAGCTTCGGGTAATACTCGCCACCCGCCCGCTCATAGGCCTCGGCCCAACCGTGGTCGAAGATGTATTCACCCGAGGAATGGTTCTTCAGATAGAGGGGTGCTGCGCCGAGCAGCACGCCGTCGGCCCCCTCGAGAAGCAGCGGGCAGGGACGCCAGCCGGTACGCCGGCCGACGCAGCCGCTCTCCTCCAGCGCCGCCAGGAAATCGTGGGAGAGGAAGGGGTTGCCATCGCCCGCGCAGGCGTTCCAGGCGCCGGCATCGAGACCCGCCACGCCCTCGCCCAGCTTCAGACGTTGGGGCTCGCGGCCGTCAGGCATCGCCGAGGGATGAGTTCCAGGTCACGGCGGATAGAATCATGCCGCCGCGGCCTTCCGGCAAGGGCTTCGCCCATGCCGGCCGTGCTATTATTTTTCTTGCGGGCCATTCGGGCCGGGTTTGCCATCCCTGCATGGTCCCGTGACCTGGCATCGGCGTAAACTGCGACTATCTAGGCAGGTGGGTGCTCGTTTCATGACTTTCTGGCGATATCTGATCCTTGCCGCTCTTCTGGTCACGGCCGCGCCGGCCTGGGCCGATATGGATGGGGCTTGGGCGGCCTATGACAGGGGCGATTACAAGACCGCCGCCGATCTGTTCCGGGCCGAGGCGCAGCAGGGCAATGCCGATGCCCAATATATGATGGGCGCCATCTACAACGACGGCGATATGGGGCCGCGGGACTACGCTGCGGCGGCCGATTGGTACGACAAGGCCGCGGCGCAGGGTCAGTCCGATGCGCAGAATGCACTTGGCTATCTCTACGACTTCGGGCTCGGCGTGGCCCGCGACCAGGCCAAGGCGGAGCAGCTCTATGAAAGTGCCGCCGCCGCCGGCAATCTGCTGGCGCGCAACAACATCGCCTATGAATGGTCGCTCGGCGGCCGGCGGCTGGACGAGGCTCTGGCCTATGCCCGGGAAGCGACCGCCAAGCAGCCGGAGGAGGGCGCCTATCAGGATACCCTCGGCTGGGTGCTCTATCAGCAGCGCCGCTATGGCGAGGCGCTGCCCCCGCTCTGCAAGGCGGCGAAGCTCGACCCCGGCAGTCCGGAGATCCATTCCCATCTGGGCGATGCCTTCTGGCAAGTCGGCCTGACCGCCGATGCCAAGATGCAGTGGCAGCAGGCCTATGACCTCGCCGACCGGCAGCAGCTCCTCAGCATCGAGGGCAAGGATTTCCTCCATGCCGAGGGCCAGGCCATCTTCAAATCCAAGATGCAGGAGCGCATGGCGAGCGGGACGCCCGGTTCGCCGGCGCCCGCCGTGCCCGACCAATCGGCCGTTGAGAAGGCGGTCGGCGGCAATTGCGACCTGCCGACCTCCTGACCCCGACGCCCTGAGAGGGGCGGCGCGTCCTAGCTCACCTCGAAGACCGCGTCGACTTCCACCGCCACATTGAGCGGCAGCACGTTGACGCCGACCGCGGCCCGGGCATGCTTGCCGGCATCGCCGAAGATCTCGACCATCAGATCGGAGACGCCGTTGGCGACCTTCGGCTGGTCGGTGAAATCGGGCATCGAATTGACGAAGACGTTGAGCTTGACGCAGCGCTTCACCCGGTCGAGATCGCCGCCCAGCGCCAGCTTGACCTGGGCCAGGATATTCAGCCCGCAGATGCGCGCCGCCTGCTGGCCCTGCTCGACCGTATATTCCTTGCCCAGCTTGCCGATGAATTTGAACTCGCCGTTCCACACCGTCACCTGTCCGGCGACGAAGGCCAGATTGCCGGCGACGACCACCGGCACGTAATTGGCCACGGGAATCGCCGCCTTGGGCAACTCGATCTTCTTCTCCGCCAGCAGCTTCTCGATCCTTCCGCCCATGGGGCTCCTCCTTGGTTTCTTCGAATTCGGGGCCGGAGAATAGCGGGGCAGGGCGCCCTTGTCTCGGCTCAGGGCGATATTGAGCTTCGCCCGCAAGAAGTTGATAATTCCCGGCGCGACCAGCGGAAGGGGGAACGATGGTCCGACTCATTCTTGCCATGCTGCTTCTGCTCTTCGCGGGCGCAACTGCTTGGGCCGAAGCGGGCGGGTCGCCCCAAATCACCACCCCCACGGGCAAGGACGTGGATTTCGACACGGCCTATGCGGCCCATGTGCGCGGCGACCTCGACCAGGCGATCCTGTTCTATGGCAAGGTGATCCGTGACGGTGGGCTCTCCGATTGGACGACTGCCGTCGTACTCACCAATCGGGGCATGGCCTATCTCGACAAGGACCAGGTCGACCGGTCCATTGTCGATTTCGACGCGGCGATCAAGATCGAGCCGGACTACAGCCCGGCCTTCCGCAATCGCGCCGACGCCTACTACCAGAAGGACGAGCTCGATCGAGCCATTGCCGATTACGACGAAGCGATCCGGCTGAATCCGGAGGACTCATACGCTTATCGCCACCGCGGTCTCGTCTACTATCGCAAGAACAAATACGACCGGGCGATCGCCGACGAGAGCAAGGCAATCGCGTTGGATTCTGACTACGCCGAGGCCTATCTCGATCGTGGCAGGGCGCATTACCAGCTCGACGATACCGACGAAGCCCTGGCGGATTTCACCGCCGCCATCCGTGTCAGGCCGGATTACGCCTTTGCCTTTGCCTGGCGCGGCTATGTCCATGACGAAGCCAAGCACTACGACCAGGCGCTGGCGGATTACGACAAGGCGATCCACCTCGATCCGAAGGATGCCGACTACCTCTATGACCGCGGCCTCGCCCATGAGCACCAGGGAGATATGAAGCGCGCCGTCGCCGATTATCGCCGCGCGGTGCGGCTCGATCCCGGCCTGCCGAAGGACTGGTATCAAAGCGCGCAGGACGACCTGAAGGCCGACCGCGTCGATGACGCCATCTTCGATCTCAATGCGGCCATCCGGCTCTATCCTGGTTTTGCGCGCGCCTATGCCGAGCGGGGTCGCGCTCACTACAAGAATGATGCTTTCAAGGATGCCCTTGCCGACTTCGAGGCGGCACTTCGCCTCGATCCCCGCGATGCCTCGGTCTATATCGACCGCGCCTGGGCCTATGTCGAAGCTGGACAGCTCGACTTGGCCATCGCCGACTGCGACAGCGCCGTGCGGCTCGATCCGGCGGTCGGCGAAGCCTTCAGAACCCGCGGTTATGCCTATGACCGCAAAGGCGAGGTGGAACGGGCCATTCTCGATCTTGACCGGGCCATACAGCTCGATCCCAAGGACGCCCTGGCTCTGGACTATCGAGGGGCGAGCTACTCCCACAAGGGGGAGTATGAGCAAGCGATCCGGGATTTCGATGCGGCCATTCGTTTGGATCCAAAGCCGACGCGGTTCTACACCGATCGCGGGATCGCCCATGCCAAGATGAGGAAGTGGGACGAGGCGATCGCCGATTACAACGCGGCCATCGATATCGATCCGCGCGACAAGATTGCTCTGCGCAATCGGGGACTTGCCTATGCCAATAAGGAGAAACCGGAGCAGGCCATTGCGGACTTCGATGCCGCGATCACGATCGACCCGAACTATGCCGAGGCCTATGCAAGCCGCGGCGTCACCTATGATTCCCTGGGAAAATTGGATCAGGCTATCGCCGATCTGACCACGGCCATTCGCCTCAAGCCGGATTTCATCGATGGCTATTTCCAGCGCGCCTTTGCCTACTACGACAAGAAAGACGCTGCCCGGGCGATCACGGAGTTCGGCGCCGCCCTTCGTCTGGCGCCGAATGACCATGCGGCCTATTTCGGAAGGGGCTTGGCCTATGAATTGGCGCATCGGTGGCCTGAGGCGATTGCCGATTACAGTGAGGCCATCCGTCTCCACCCTGACAATGCCCTAGCTTACATCCGACGCGGATATGCTCACTACCAGCTGGACGAAAGGACGGAGGCGATCGCGGACTACACTCACGCATTGCGCCTCGATCCGGGAAACGAGTCTGCCTTCTACTATCGCGCACAAGCCTATCGCACCGACCAGCGATGGGATCTGAGCTTGGTTGACTACTATGCGGCGGCGCAACTGAAGCCGGACGACGTCCGGGTCATGACCGGACGTGGCATTCTCTATCGTAGACAGGGTCGCTACGAGCTCGCCGATTCGGAATTCGCCAAAGTCCTCGCCCTTCGGCCGACCGAATCAGCAGCCTTCTTCGGTCGCGCGCTGTCGCGATTCGCCGCGGGCCGCTATGCCGCCGCAGCTGAGGATTTCGCAGGCGCGCAAAAGGTCGCCGATCCCGATGGCTCGACCTATCTGCCGCTTTGGCTGTATATCGCCCATGCCCGGGACGGCCGGCTCGACGTCGGCTTTTTGGACGAGGGCGGCGGGAAGCCGGATCCGAGCACATGGCCGGGCGCTCTCATTGCCTTCTACCGCGGCCAGCTCTCGGAGGAGGAGGTCAGAAGGGCGGCCCTTTCCGCCGACCCGCTGACCGAGCGTGGACGGCGCTGCGAGGCCGATTTCTATATCGCCGAGTGGCACCTCCTGCGCCACGACAGCGAGGTGGCCCGGCAACTGTTCGAGCGCGCGGCCGGCGAATGCCCGCGTTCCTTCATCGAATTTGAGATGGCCCCGGTGGAGCTGAAGCGCCTCCTGTCCAAGGCGGCGCTCGCCCAGCAACCCAGCCCCCAATAAAAAGCCGGGCCCATCTTCCCCCGACGGGCCCGGCTCAGTGAGAGAAGGGAGGCGCTTGGCTACAGTGGTCGATGCCGCGCCGCCCGAGAAAGCGGCTGCCTAGGAGCAGCCGCTGGTCGATCCGCAGGTTGTGCATTTCATGCAGGTTCCATTGCGGACCAAGGTGAAGTTGCCGCATTCGCCGCAGGCGTCGCCCTCGTAGCCCTTGAGGCGGGCCTCGCGGATCCGGTCCAGCTTGGCGTCCACGGCGGCCGCCACATGGGGCTCGACGATGACCGAGGCGCCAATCCCGTTGACCGAGGCCACCGCGACGGCGATGCCATTGCCCGAGGCGACCGCGTAGCCCGCACCGCTGGCTTCGGCCATGACGGTCGTGCCGCCTTCTTCCGAGGCGTGGGCATGGGCGTGACCATTGCCATTGGCGTGGCCGTTGGCGCTCGCCCCATGGCCGTTGGCCCCGTTCGCATGGGCCGCATGCGCATGGGCGTGGTTGTGGAAGACGACCAGGTTGTTGCGCACATAGCCGGTGCTGGCATACCGCTTGACCGCATCGATGGCCGCTTCCGTCTCGTCGAGGGCCGTCATCTCGCCCTCGCTGACGCCGCTGCCCATGGCATCGGGCTGCAGGTCGTTCGGCTGCACATGGGCGAGGTCGTTGCGCCCGATATAGCTGATGGCGAGCTCGCGGAAGATGTAGTCGAGCACGGAGGTCGCCATCTTGATGGCGTCATTGCCTTCGACCAGGCCCGAGGGCTCGAAGCGGGTGAAGGTGAAGGCCTCGACGAACTCCTCCAGCGGCACGCCATATTGCAGGCCGATGGAGATGGCGATGGCGAAATTGTTCATCAGGCTGCGGAAGGCCGCACCTTCCTTGTGCATGTCGATGAAGATCTCGCCCAGATGCCCGTCTTCGTATTCGCCGGTCCTGAGATAGACCTTGTGGTCGCCGACGATGGCCTTCTGGGTATAACCCTTGCGCCGATTGGGCAGGCGCCGCCGTCCGGCGTTGACCACGCGCTCTATGATCCGCTCGACGATCCGCTCGGCCACCATCGGCGCCCGAATGCCCGCCGGCGCCTCGATGATCTCCTCGATATCCTCGGCATCGTCGCCGAGCACGGCGGAGGCCAGGGGCTGGGAGAGCTTGGAGCCGTCGCGGTAGAGGGCATTGGCCTTCAGCCCCAGCTCCCAGGACAGCATATAGGCCTGCTTGCAATCCTCGACGCTGGCCACATTGGGCATGTTGATGGTCTTGGAGATGGCCCCGGAGATGAAGGGCTGGGCCGCCGCCATCATGCGGATATGGCTCTCCACGGAGAGGAAGCGCTTGCCGATGCGCCCGCAGGGATTGGCGCAATCGAAGATGGAGATATGCTTCTCCTTCAGATAGGGCGCACCCTCCAGGGTCATCGCCCCGCAGCAGTAGGTATTGGCCGCCTCGACATCCCCCTTGCTGAAGCCCAGCGCGGCCAGCATGTCGAAGGAAACATCGTCGAGCTGGGCGGGGGTGAGGCCCAGCGTCTTGGTGGCGAAATCCTCGCCCAAAGTGTAGCGGTTGAAGGCGAAGCGGATGTCGAAGGCGGCGGCAAGCGCGCCCTCGAGGGATTGGAGCGCCGCAGCCGTGAAGCCCTTGGCCCGGAGCGCTGCGTGATTGACGCCCGGCGAGCTCTCCAACGTCCCATGGCCGACGGCGTAGCGGATGATCTCCTCGATCTCCGCCTGGCTGTAGCCCAGGGTCTGGAGCGCGAGCGGCACCATCCGGTTGATGATCTTGAAATAGCCGCCGCCGGCGAGCTTCTTGAACTTCACCAGGGCAAAGTCCGGCTCGATCCCCGTGGTGTCGCAATCCATCACCAGGCCGATGGTGCCGGTGGGCGCGATGACCGTGGCCTGGGCATTGCGATAGCCATGCTGCTCGCCCAGGGTCAGCGCCAGATCCCAGGCCCGCTTGGCCGCCGTGACCAGGCTGGCCTCGGGGCAGTTCGGGGCGTCGAGGGGCACGGGCAAAGTGGCGAGACCCTCATAGCCGCCGGTGAAGCCATAGGCCGCGCGGCGGTGATTGCGCATGACCCGCAGCATCGCCTCGCGGTTGCGCTCATAGCCGGGGAAGCTGCCGAGCTCGCCCGCCATCTCGGCCGAGGTGGCATAGGCGACGCCGGTCATGATCGCCGTCAGGGCGCCGGTGAAGGCGCGGCCGGCGGCGCTGTCATAGCCGAGGCCCATGGTCATCAGGAGCCCGCCGATATTGGCGTAGCCCAGCCCCAGGGTGCGGTACTCGTAGGAGAGCTGGGCGATCTCGCGCGAGGGGAACTGGGCCATCAGCACCGAGATCTCGAGCACCATGGTCCAGAGCCGGACGGCATGCTCATAGCTCACGACGTCGAAGCCGCCGTCGGGCTGGCGGAAGGTCATCAGGTTCAAGGACGCCAGATTGCAGGCCGTATCGTCCAGGAACATGTATTCCGAGCAGGGATTGGAGGCGTTGATCCGCCCGCTGGCTGGGCAGGTATGCCACTCGTTGATGGTGGTGTCGTATTGCACCCCGGGATCGGCGCAGGCCCAGGCCGCGCCGCTGATCTTTTCCCACAGCTCGCGGGCGGGCAGGGTCTTGGCGACCTTGCCGTCCGTGCGCCGGTAGAGCTTCCACTCGCCATCGGCCTGGACCTGATGGATGAACTCGTTGGGGATGCGCACGGAATTGTTGGAGTTCTGGCCGGAGACGGTCAGATAGGCCTCCGAATCCCAATCGGTGTCATAGGTCCGGAAGTCGATCCGGTCATAACCCTGCTCGCCGAATTGCATGACCCGGCGGATATAGCTCTCCGGGATATGGCACTCGCGGGCGGCGCGGATCGCCTTGCGCAGCGCCTTGTTCTGTTTCGGATCGAGGCGCCCCTCGCCGGTCTCGGCGCTGCAGGCCTGGATGATGGCGTTGAGATGCTTCTGGGCCAGCTTGGAACCGGCGACCAAGGCGGCCACCTTCTGCTCCTCGACCACCTTCCAGTCGATGTAGGATTCGATATCGGGATGGTCGAGATCGACCGTCACCATCTTGGCGGCCCGGCGCGTGGTCCCGCCCGATTTGATGGCGCCCGCCGCGCGGTCGCCGATCTTGAGGAAGCTCATCAGGCCGGAGGAGCGTCCGCCGCCCGAGAGGCGCTCGTTCTCGCCCCGGAGCTTGGAGAAATTGGAGCCGGTACCCGAGCCGTATTTGAACAGCCGCGCCTCGCGGACCCAAAGGTCCATGATGCCGCCCTCGTTCACCAGATCGTCGGCGACCGACTGGATGAAACAGGCATGGGGCTGGGGATGCTCATAGGCGGATTCGGAGGCCACGAGCTTGCCGGTCCGGTAATCGACGTAGTAGTGGCCCTGGGCGGGGCCGTCGATGCCATAGGCCCAATGCAGGCCCGTGTTGAACCATTGCGGCGAGTTGGGCGCGCCCATCTGCCGGCACATCATGTAGCGCATCTCGTCATAGAAATTGCGGGCGTCGGCCTCGCCGTCGAAATAACCCCCCTTCCAGCCCCAATAGGTCCAGGTGCCGGCCAGACGGTCGAAGACCTGAGTGGCCTTGGTCTCCCCGCCCATGCGCTGGGCCGGGTCCAGGACCGCCAGGGCGGGCTCGTCGGGGGCGTGGCGGCAGAGCCAGACCGGCATATCGGCTTCGGTCACGGGCTTCAGGCGCTGGGGGATGCCCGCCTTGCGAAAATATTTCTGGGCCAGCACGTCGCAGGCCACCTGGGACCAGTCGGCCGGGACCTCGATGTCCTTGAGCTGGAACACCACCGATCCGTCCGGATTGCGGATCTCCGAGGTCGTGGTGCGGAACTCGATTCCCGCATAAGGCGACTTGCCGGTTTCCGTGTAGCGCCGTTCGATCCGCATCGTAATCCCCCTCTGGCCGTCCGACTTCAGCCCCGGCGCCAAAACCCGAGAAATCACTTTAACTTGGGCCCTTAGGCGCTTAAGGCGACGCTAGTTATTGTATCCTAACTAGCGCCGCCCACAATAGGGAGAGTGTGCCTCAAGCCGTGGTGGGGATCAACAGAAAACTGCCGCTGTAATGACACTCTTCCGCAACATATTGTGCTGCGCTGCAACATTCAGCAGGGTAACCTACTATATATAGTAGGAATGGCCGCTCTATAGCTAGCGGGAGCGGCGGCCGAGCACCGTCAGGGCCATGATGGCCGCCACGACGAGAGCGGCCCCGGCAAGTTGCCACAAGCCGAGCCTTTCGCCCAGCACCCCGGCGCCGAGGGCGATGGTGATCGGTGTCTCGAGATTGAGGATCACCGCCATTCGAATCGGCGGTACGAGCCGCATGGAAAGGGCCCAGAGAAGATTGCCGGCGAGGAAAAAACACGTCGCGCCCGCGACTCCGATCTGGCCGAGGCGAGTCGGCGGCAGATGGAAATTACCCGTCCCCAAGAGATAGAGGCCGACCGGGAGGACCAGCAGCAGGCTGGCGAAGAGATAGATGACCAGCGGGTCGTGGCGCTGCATCCAGACTCCGCCGAGGCTGATGACCAGCACCAGCCCGGCGGCGGCGGTCAGCCCGGCCGCGACTCCGCGCAGATCGAGATGGTTGAGATCCAGCCCCACGGCCATGACCAGGCCGGCGAAGGCCAGCGCCATGGTGGCGCCCTTCAGAATCGTCATGCGCTCCCGTCCCATGAGAACGGCGACCGCCGCGACCATGAAGGGGGCGGTATAGAGCAGGACCGCCGCCAGCCCCACGGGAATGAAGGAGGCGGCCACGAGATAGCCGCCCGACAGCATCAACGTGAAACAGGCCATGCCGAATATCGGCAGCAGCATGCCTGGCTCCAGCCGGATCGGGCGTCCGCGCAGCCGCTGGAACAGCAGGATGAAGGCCGCGAAGCCGACGAAACGCAGCAGCATCAGGGTCTCCGGATTCGACCCGTCCGCATAAGCGAGCTTCGAGAAGGTGGTGATGCAGGCGAAGCAGGCGGTGGTCAGGAAGATGAGGACGAGCCCCAGCCCCTGCTGCGCCCCGGGCCCTGCGCTATCGTCAGCGCCTCGAGACAATCCCTACCCCCACTGGCCCCCAAGCCCTTGCCACCAAGGCCCTGCCGCGCAGCCGGCAGGCAGCATGACTGGACAGTCCGCGGGCGGCAATGCCATATTTCGCCGCCCCGGCCAGGCGCCCAAGCCCGGCAAGTGGCTGAGCAACAATGGATCTGCCATGTCTTTCGGGACCCGTCTCTTCACCTGGCTGCACGGAACCTATGTCGGCAGCGATTCAGCCGGCAACCGCTACTATCGCGGCCGGCCGATCGGCGCGCGCAAGCGCGAACGACGCTGGGTCGTCTATGCCGGTCAGCCGGAGGCTTCCAAGGTACCGGCCGAATGGCATGGCTGGCTGCATGGCACCCAGGCCGAGCCGCCGACCGAAGTGAAGCCGGTGCACTATGAGTGGATGAAGCCCCATCTGCCCAATCTGACAGGCACCCCTCTTGCCTATCGCCCGCCGGGTCACACGCTTGCCGGCGGACGCCGCGCGGCGGCCACCGGCGACTATCAGGCCTGGTCGCCTGATTCGGCGGCGCCCAGCACCCGCACGCCCAGCTAGGCGCGCCGAGAGAGGTCCAGAGGATGCACCGCAGCGTGATCGAGACGGTGATCGGGGCCCTGGTCCTGGTCGTCGCGGCGATGTTCCTCTATTTCACCTACAACTCCGGCTATCAGCATGTCGACGGCTATCAGGTGACGGCGAAGTTCAACCGCATCGACGGTCTTGCGCTGGGCAGCGAAGTGCGCCTGAGCGGGATCAAGATCGGCCGTGTCGTCGCCGAGAAGCTCGACCCGGACACCTATCTGGCGATCGTCCGGCTGAGCATCGAGCGGGACGTCAAGCTACCCGTCGACACCACGGCCAAGATCACCTCGGACAGTCTTCTCGGCAGCAATTACATCGCCATCGAGCCCGGCGCGGACGAGAAGCTCATCCCCGACGGCGGGCAGATCGTCGCGACCCAGGACCCGATCAATATCGGCGATCTGATCGGCCGCTATATCTTCGGCAGCACCGGCGGCAAGCCGAAGCCCAAGTCGGAACAGCCCGAGCAGCCCCCGGCGCAGACGTCGGGTGGGCAATAGCGGACGCCGCGATTTCTGAACAATTTGTCCGCACCTTTGTTCGGAGTAGGGGCTGCCTGGCGCTGGCGCCCTTGTGCTTGCCCGCCTTGAAACCGACATCAAGCCGGGGCATTGTCCCGTCGTTCGGAGGATTCTAAAGAGGCATGACCCGCGATACGACAGCGCCGGAATTCCCGGTCTGGCGCCAGCCCGACGGCAAGCCGCTGTCCTGCTTTGAGAAGATCAAGGTGCTGAACGAGAATCTGGCGGAGATTCGCCAGCTCGCCCAGGATGCGCTGGAGGATGGGCTGCTCATGGGCTGCTCCGAGGATCAGCTGCGCCTGGTTCTGCGCCAGCTGGTCGATTCCCTCGAAAACCCCTATGGGAAGGCGAAGTAGATGCGGGCGCCGGCGGCGGTTCTGGGGCTGGCCCTGAGCCTAGGCCTGAGTTCCAGCGCCCTGGTCTCCCGCGCTGGGGCCGCGCCGATGCAGATCGTGGTGCTCGGCGGGCTCGACAAGATCACTGCCCATGTCTCCACCTTCGAGGCGCCCATCGGCAAGACGGTCACCTTCGGGGCGCTCAAGATCACGGCCCGGGCCTGCGACAAGCACTCGCCGGAAGAGACGCCGGAGAGTGCGGCCTTCCTCGAGGTGGTCGAGGCCCGCCCCGGGGAGACGCCGCGCCCTCTCTTCTCCGGCTGGATGTTCGCCTCCAGCCCGGCCCTCTCGGCCATGGACAACCCGATCTATGATCTATGGGTGCTCGACTGCAAGAATGCCGCCAGCGCGTCGGGCGGCACCTCGCCGTAGAACTGCGCCTTGACGGCGATGGCGTCGGCCAGGCGCCGGCGATAATCGGCCCGGCTGATCTCGATGGTCCCGAACTGGGCGAGATGGCTGGTGATGAACTGGGTGTCGAGCAGGCGATAGCCGCCCAAGCGCAGGCGCAGCACCAGATGGGCGAGCGCCACCTTGCTCGCATCACGCTCGCGGCTGAACATGCTCTCCCCGAAGAAGGCGCCCCCCAGCGAAATGCCATAGAGCCCGCCCGCGAGCTTGCCGCCATGCCAGCATTCCACGCTATGGGCATAGCCCAGCGCGAAGAGCTGGGCGCTGAGGCGCTCGATCGGCGAGTTGATCCAGGTCTCCGGCCGGCCGAAATCGGGCTCGGCGCAGGCCTCCACGACGCGGTCGAAGGCGGAATCGCAGTGGATCTCGAAGCGGGCTTGGCGGATGGTGCGGCCGAGGCGCCTCGGCAGATGGAAGCCATCCAGGGGCAGGACGCCGCGCCGCTCCGGATCGACCCAGTAGATCTCGTCGTCGCCGCGCCGCTCGGCCATCGGGAAGATGCCGAGGGCATAGGCGCGCAGCAGCATCTGCGCGGTGATCTCATGGGGCGGCGGGCGAATGCGCTGCGACGTCGTCAGGCCCTCCTGCTATCGCGGGATCGTCCTATCGCCGTATCGTTCCGGGACCCTCAACCCCGGGCCCTCAATGTTCGCCGGCGACGATGCGCTCCAGCCAGCGGATATCGTAATCGCCATTGATGAAGTCGGGCTCGGCGATTAGCCGGCGGTGGAGCTCGATATTGCTCTTGATGCCGCCGACGAAGATCTCCTCAAGCGCCCGGCGCAACCTCATCAGGCATTCGTTGCGGGTCTTGCCGTGCACGATCAGCTTGGCGATCAGGCTATCGTAATGCGAGGGCACGCGATAGCCGGCATAGAGGGCCGAATCCACCCGGACGCCGAGCCCACCCGGCGCGTGGAAGTCGGTGACCAGCCCGGGCGAGGGCATGAAGGTCTCGGGGTCCTCGGCATTGATGCGGCATTCGATGGCATGGCCGGCGAAAATGATGTCCTTCTGGGTGAAGCCCAGCGGGGCGCCGGTGGCGACCCGGATCTGCTCGCGCACGATGTCGAGGTCGGTGATCATCTCGGTCACGGGATGCTCGACCTGCAGGCGGGTGTTCATCTCGATGAAATAGAACTCGCCGTCCTGGAACAGGAACTCGACGGTGCCGACGCTGCGGTAGCCGAGCTTGCGCATGGCATCGACCACGACCCCGCCGATCATCTGGCGCTGTGCGGCGTTGAGGGCGGGGGAGGGGGCCTCCTCCAGCACCTTCTGGTGGCGGCGCTGCAGGGAGCAGTCGCGCTCGCCCAGATGCACGACATTGCCGTGGCTGTCGGCCAGGACCTGGATCTCGATATGGCGCGGATGGGAGAGATATTTTTCGATATAGACCGCGTCATTGCCGAAATGGGCGCGGGCCTCGTTGCGGGCGAGGCTGAGGGATTCCGACATCTCGCTCCGGCTATAGGCGAGCTTCATGCCCTTTCCGCCGCCGCCCGCCGCCGCCTTGATCAGCACGGGATAGCCGACCCGTTCGGCGACCTCGATGGCCTCGCCATCCTCGGTGACCGCGCCCTCGGAGCCCGGCACGATAGGCAGGCCCAGCTCCACCGCCATCTCCTTGGCGCGGACCTTGTCGCCCATCATCGAGAGATGCTCGGGCGAGGGGCCGATGAAGGCGATGCCATGCTCCTCGACCATGGCGGCGAATTTGGCGTTCTCCGACAGGAAGCCGATGCCGGGATGGATGGCATCGGCCCCGGCGATGGTGGCCGCGGAGATGATGGCCGGGATGTTCAGATAGCTGGCCTTGGAGGGCGGCGGGCCGATGCAGACGCTCTCATCGGCGAGGCGCACATGCATGGCATCGGCATCGGCCGTCGAGTGGACCGCGACCGTCCGGATCCCCATTTCATGGCAGGCGCGATGGATGCGCAGCGCGATCTCGCCGCGATTTGCGATCAGGACCTTCTCGAACATCAGTTCAGCGCAGGACCAGCATCGGCTCGCCGTATTCCACCGGCTGGCCGTCGCTGATGAGGATCGCCTCGACGACCCCCGCCTCCGGGGCGGCGATGGGGTTCATGACCTTCATCGCCTCGATGATCAGCAGGGTCTGGCCCTTCTTCACCCTGTCGCCGACCTTGATGAAGGGATCGGCCCCAGGCTCGGCGGCCAGATAGGCCGTGCCGACCATGGGCGAGGTGACGGCCCCCGCCGGCGGACCCGAGGGCGCGGCTGTCGAGGCGCTGCCGCCCCCGCCGGCCGGTGCCGTCGAGCCCGCGGGCGCCGTGGTATAGACCGTCTGGCCGCCGCCGCGGTTGACGCGGATGCGCTGACCGTTGTTCTCGTATTCGATCTCGGTCAGGCCGGTCTCTTGCAGCAATTGGGCGAGCTTGCGCAGCAGCGCCTCGTCGATATCGAACTTGGCCATCAGGCGTCCTTCTTGGCTGCGATGATGTCGGCGAGGGCATCCAGCGCCAGGACATAGCCCCGGGGGCCGAGGCCGCAGATGACCCCGCGGGCCGCCTCGCTCACGAAACTGTGGTGGCGGAAGGCTTCGCGCTTGAAAATATTGGAGAGATGGACCTCGATCACCGGCAGGTCTGAGGCGACCAGGGCGTCGAGCAAGGCGACCGAGCTGTGGCTGTAGCCGGCCGGGTTGATGACGATGCCGGCCATCTTGCCGCGCGCCTGCTGGATCCAGTCGATCAGCTCGCCCTCGTGATTGGACTGGCGGAATTCCAGGCCGAGGCCGAGCTCGCCGGCGCGCCGGCGGCAGGATTTCTCGACATCCGCCAGGCTGGCACGGCCGTAGATCTCCGGCTGGCGGGTGCCGAGCAGGTTGAGATTGGGTCCGTTGAGGACGAGTATCACTGCGGTTCGAGCCAAGAAAGCGCGCCTCCTCAGGCGTTTATATCATGGCAGGGGCGAGTCGCAACGCGAACGGGCCTATCCGCCGCCCGCGGCGAAGGCGATGGCCGCCTCGGCATGGAGGAGGGTGGTGTCGAAGACCGGGATGTCGAAATCCCGCTCGGCCAGGATCATGCCGATCTCGGTGCACCCGAAGATGACGCCATCGGCGCCCCGGGCGCGGCATCGCCCCACGATCTCCAGATAGGCGGCCTTGGACTCCGGCCGGAGGATCCCGCGGCAGAGCTCCTCGAAGATGATGCGGTGGACCGTATCGCGCTCGCCGTCGTCGGGCACCATCGCCTCGATGCCGTGGCGCTCGCGGAGCCGGCCCTTGTAGAAGGGCTGCTCCATGGTATAGCGCGTGGCGAGCAGGAGCGGCCGGCGGCTGGCGCTGGGCTTGATCGCCGCGGCCGTCGCATCGGCGATATGGATGAGGGGCAGGGCCCCGGCCGCCTCCACCTCCGCGGCCATGCGATGCATGGTATTACTGCAGATGACGAGGCAATCCGCCCCACCTTGCGCCAGGCGCCGGGCGGCGTCTGCCATATGCGCCGTCGCGCTCGCCCAATCGCCCGCGGCCTGCAGCGCCTCGATCTCGGCGAAGTCAAAGGACCACAGCAGGAGTCTGGCGGAATGCAAGCCCCCCAGGCGCCACCGCACCGCCTCGTTCAGCAGGCGATAGTAGATCGCCGTGCTCTCCCAGCTGAGGCCGCCGATCAGGCCGATGGTCTTCATGAATTTCTCCACTTCCTCTCTTCCCCCCGCCCCCGGAACAAGGAGCGGTAGCGCGTCTCACCGCCACCGATAGATCCCCACCGGCGCGCCCGGCGCGCCGCTCAGCCGGATCACCGCCGTCCTTGCGACATGCAGCCGGTCGGGGCCTTCGATATCGGCGCTGATCGTGAAGGCATGCCCGATCATCACGCCCCCGGTGCTGCTGCCCGTGCCGCGTTCCGCCAAGACCGTCGAGACCGGGTCGCCGCCCATTCCCGCGAGCGCGGTCAGCACGTCTCTCGGCGCAAACCCCGGATCGACCCAGGGCGTCTGGGAATAGATGGTCAGCGAGGGCGCCAGGCGCGCGTACAATTCCGGCGTGATGCCCAGGACGAGCTGCAGCTCCTCGATGGATTGGAAGGGCCCGTCGCGGGGGCCGTAGAGGATGCCCGCCGCGTTGTATTCATTGGCCTTCGCGCCGTTGAGCCGCTTGCCCTCGCCGGGCTCGCGCCAATCGAGAATCTTGTCGACGAGCGGTTGTGCGGCATCGGCTCCGACCCCCGCCGCGACCAGGAGGCGGCGTAGCAGCTCGGCATCGGCCATGTTGAGGTCGATCTTGCCGGACTCGTCCAGGACGGCCATGGCAACCCGCCGGCCGGCGAACTCGACCGTGAAGGGCGTGCCGTCGGCCGGCGGCCTTACCTCGGCCGTGGGATCGAGCAGATGCAGGATGGTGATGTTGATCGCGGCATCGGCAACCGCATCGAGCTCGGCCATGTCGAGATGTGTGCGGGAGAGCCGGCTCTCGGTGCGCCCCGTGGCCATGATGCTGGCCGCGATCGTGGCCAGGATCAGCACGGCGAAGAGCACGGTGATCAGGGCGAAGCCCTGCTGTCCGGCAAACCGGTCCTCCTCGCCGGTCCTCGCGGGGTCGAGCGGGGAACCGGCATTGACAGGCTCGCCGGTCATGGGATCCTCCGGCAGTCGCCGCTGACGGGATCGTAGAGGCAGCCCGTGATCAGCTGTCCCTGCGGCTCTGCCGTCAGCTCCGGCCATTTGGGCAGCGATGTGCCGTCGCGCTCGAGACGGATGCGGACGAGGTCGGGAAGGCGGGTCTGCCCCGACCACCTGGATTGCCAGACCGGCGGGGCGCCGGGCTGGACCGGTCCCAGATAGTCGATGTGGATCGCGCTCACGCGGTCGAGCAGCTTGACCCGGTCTTCGCTCAGTGCCCGCCCGCTTTCCGCCGCGGGCAGGTCGACGCGCCAGGCCATGATCAGGGCATTCGACGACCCGTCCGGCGCCAGGAAGAAGCGCATCCGGGCCGTGATGCCTTCGGCGATGGCCTGGGGCAGGGGCGCCAGCAGCGCTAGGCTCTCGCCATCGCCGTCGAAGACGATCCTGCGATCGTCGCTGCGCGCGGATGCGAAGGCCGGAATGGCTTGCGCGATCGCCCGGCGCAGCACGCCCTCCACCGCCCAGAGATCGGCGGCCTGGGCCACGCTCTCGTGGGATCTGGCCCAGGCCCGTACCGCCAGGCGCAATCCGCCGAAGACCAGGGTCGTCAGGAAGGCCACGAGGACCAGGGCGACGAGCAGCTCGATCAGCGTGAAGCCGGCCTCTCCGGCGCGCAAGCGACGGCTCACGAACCGGTTCCCTGGAGGCCGAGCCGGATGGTGTCGAGCCTCACCTCGCGCTTCTGCCAGCCCTCGTTCCAGCCGACCGTGACCACGACGCGATGACCGAACAGGCCCCCCGGCCCGCCGCCATAAGGCGCAATGGCGATATGCCATGTGAAGCCGTCCTCGCCTTGGCTGTCTGCCGGGCCGTCGATCTCGCGGTCCTGCAGCGCGATATCCTGACCCACCCGCGCCAGCTCCGATTGGGCGACCAGCAGGGCATATTGCACATTGTGGTCGTGGTCGAGGCGGGAGAGCCCGCCGGTGAATATGCCCAGGGCCACGACGAAGGCGATGGCGACGATGGCGAGGGCGACCAGAACCTCGATCAGGGTGAAGCCGCTCTGGGCGCGCTCAGTCATGCCTCGATACCCGTCCCGTCAGCCAGTCGACGACGACGGACACAGAGAGGCCCTCGTGCTCCAGGCGGAGGGTCCCGCCGCTGGAAGTGCCGTCGGGATAGAAGCGAAGCCGCGCCACCGTGTCGTCGGGGCGAAGGGCGGCCGTGGTGAAGCCCACGCCCGTGACCACCTTGGGCAGCGCATGGGGGGCCGGCAGATTCGATGTTCGATAGATCCGCGTCGCGGGGTCGAGGGTCAGCTCGGTCGTGATCCTCTCGCGGATGGCGGTCTCATGCAGGTCCCGCAGCGTCGCGGCCATGTCGTCCGCCGCCCCCCGCAACTGCAAGCCCGGCAGGCCCGAAAAGAGATTCGGCAAGGCGATGATCGCCACCGCGGCCACGATGGCGAGGACGACGAGAAGCTCGACGAGGGAGAACCCCCGTTCGGAGAACCGCCTCCCCCCGCCCCGCCGGCCACACCGCCGCACTGTCCGTTCCATCGCTTCGTATTATATGACGCGGCGCGCTCGTGCAGCATCTCCCCGAGCGCCCCGACGGTCGCAGGCTCCGGATCGGCGGCGTGGAGACTGCCTACAGCCGCCAACAAGGGCCCCCGAAGCCGGCGAGCGGCGGGCCCGAGCCCGCCGCCGCACCTTCGCTACCCTCTCCCCAAGACGACTCGCTCAGGGGATCTGGCAAGCGCCAGGACCATTAGTCGGAATGCTGGAATAGTGGCATTCCCCCGTCGACTTATCGGGTTGGACCGCGGTGGTGGCGAACATCGTCAGCCAGTCGGGATCGGGTTGGTCAAATTTCTTCGGATCCCGATCCCTTGTCGTGGGGAAGGGCTGCGGTACCGGCCGGTGCAGATAGCCTTGGTCGTCGGGGTCGGTGGCCATCTTGAAGGAGAAGCCCAGCGGTCCCTTCCCCGGGAAATCCAGATCCTTGACCGCCCATTGGCTGCAGGTCTTCTGGCAAGCGCCCAGTATGCCGCCGAAGAGTACGTTTTTGCCCGAGGCATCCATGCGGACAGGGTCGGCCAAGGCCAGCGGATCGCTGGCCTTGAGGCTGCAGCCGCAAGTGCTGCCGGATTTCACGCAGAAGTTGGCCGGCAGGCACTGGCTTTTCGGATCGAGATCGGTCTGGGCCGAGAAATCGACCGTGACCTGGAGGATGCCGCAGCTCGTATCTATCGTCTTATCCGGCTTCAAGAAGGTCGCGCAAGCCACCTTGTCGTTGTAGTTCTTCGTCCAATTCGTGGGCCAGGGGGTAACGGACTCGATGCTCGGCATCGGCATGGTGTCGAGCACCGGCCGGATGGCTCCGACATCGTTGGCGAGGTTAAAGCCCGTGGACCCGACGTAGATCTGGTAGGTCTGCTTGGTCGCGGGTTTCGCAAAGAGGAAGAACACGTCGTAGGTCTGACCCTTAAGGAACACATTCACGCTGCGCGGAGAGCAGTCAGCCGCGGCTGGGACGCTTGGGTCGTTGCAGGGCTTGGTCGTCGTGAAAGCCTCCTTTTTCGTTTGCGTATCATTGCTGACGCTGGTGTCGATGAAATAGGTGCCGTGATTGACCGTCAGCGAGCTGCGCTGGTAGGTCGATTGGCCGCCCATTCGCACGAAGGGCCAGCGGCAGTCCTTCTGGTTTTTCTTGCGCAGCTCAATCGTGCCGCAGGTCGCGTTCCAGTCTTTCAGCTCGCGCGAAGCGCTGGTGCCGGTCAGGAGCTGGCGATAGAGAGGCACGCCGTAGCAGGCCGGATTCGTGCATTCCGCCGACCAGTCGCCGGCCCTGCCGAGGAGCTTCGTCCAGCGTGTGTACTTGATTCCACCGACTTCGACGACTCCACCGACGTTGTCGTTGTCGTCGCCGCATTTCCGAGGGGTCCCCGCAGCGGGAAAAGCTCCTTTGCAGAGCTCCGGAAAGACGACCGTCGTGACGTAGTCGTAGGGGCTGGTGTTGGCCCCGGCCGGGGTCGGCGTAGCCGGCAAAACGAAAGGCGGCGGCGGCTTCGGGTTGGAAATCGGACAGGCCTTGTCCGGCGTCACGCCTCTGTTCGACAGGCATTCCGCCGTTTCGACCGGTGCCCTGAAGAATTCGACCGGGTTGACCGATATCGTGCCGGTCGGTTTGGACTCGGTCGTTGGCGGCTGGTCCTTGGTCTGGACCTTGACGTCGTTGGTCAGACCCGTCAGCGAGCCGTCATCGTCGTTGAGCTCGGTCTGCCGGTCGATATCGCTGAAGTTTCCGAAGTTGGGGAAAATGCCGCTGAAGTCGCAATAGTCATTCATTATCTGCGTCGTATCGTCATTGTAGCTGCCCACCTTGAACAAGGCATCGATGACGTAGTGCCGGATCTCGACTTTGTCGAAGAACAGGTTGGTCGAGTGGAAGGAGGGCGGATAGAAGAAGCCGTTGGGCTGCTTCCATCCGATGGCCGCGTTGGGCAGGTAGCAAGAGACCGACTTGTCCGAGTTGGTCTGCTTTCGGATGCCCGGCATGCGCGAATACACGCATTCCTTGCACTCCGCCGTACTTGTATCCAGGTAGATATTCGACTCCTGATAGGCCGGCCCGTCGTAGATGTTGAAGAGACGCTGGCCGACCGCGAAATTGTCGATCGGAAGGCTGACGCCCTCGTTCGCGTTGGCGCACATGAGGGATGGCTGGCGGCCATTCTGGCAAGGCAAGCCGTCGTTCTCTTTGAAGGTGTGCTGGAAGGGGGTGAGGTTCGAGGCGTAGGAGTTTGTCCCCTCCTTCTGCGTATTGCCGATGAACACGCTGGTCCTCACCACCGCCCAGTCGCCGTCGACCACCGCGGAGCGGTCATAGGTGCCGCTGGTGATGAAGCTGAGGCCGCCGTTCTGGACATCGGTCAGCACGCTGTTGTCGACCAGATACCATTGCGGCCGCAGCCAGATCGCCGCGAAATTCGTCTGGGCCCAATGGAAGGAGGAGGTGAAGTGGTCGAGCACGGTGACGGCGCAATTCTTCAGCGGGTCGCCGTTGTTGCAGGATGATCTCTGTCCGCTGGTGAAGAGCGTGCAGTCGTAGCCCTTGCTCGGGTCACCCTCGACTTTGAGGGGGCACATGGTGGCCATCCGGCCGCCGCCGCTGACATGCGGATAGTACATGTCGGCTTCCGTATTGGCGGGTGCCTCGGGTGTCGGCGCGAAGCTTGTGACTCCCGGGAAAATGCCGGGATTGCCTGCTGCCGGATCTTTCGGCCAGGTTGCGCCGGGGCAGGGCGACGTCTGTCCGACAGTCTGGAACGAGGTCATGGTCGAAGTCGCGAAATTGCCATAGAACGACTTGAGCGGGGTCGATCCCGCCAAGGAGAGGTCCTTCTGCAGGGAGGCGAAGCCGTTCCATTTCATGTGAGTGTTGAACTGCGTGTTGCTCGACGTCCTCACGTCGGGCATGTCGGTATTCCAGGCCGGGACGAGCCAATAGGAGGCACCGCAGGCCCCCGCGCCGGCCGCCATATTGCCGATGAAGTCGTTCCAGCCGTTCGTGATCCAGAACACGGTGGGGAACATGTAGTCGCTTCGCCACGGAAATGCTGTGTCGGGAAGCGCCGCAGTGATGTCGACCTTCTTTATGGGATCGTAGTAGCTTTTGAAAAACTGTCCCGAGTAGGCGAGGATGCCGGGCAGCGCGCGGGGATTCTGCGGGTTGACGGCGGCGGCGCGGGCGAAGATCCCGAGGTTCGAGTAGAACTTGTTGTCGGTCTCGGTGCCGCTCTCGAGATAGAAGCCGTGGCCGATCGACTTGTAGCCGACGTTGCGCTGCAGCAGCACGCCCTGG
>DATHQQ010000422.1:0-4027 GCA_035482595.1 Verrucomicrobiia bacterium | reverse complement strand
GCCGGCGAAGCCGGGTGCGACCATGAGCGCCGTCGTCGCGAAAGCGCCCGCCACCATGACTCGAAGCGATCTGCCTGAGCGTGCCATGCCAATCTCCCTGTATCGGGGCGGCCAGGCCAGACGGCCGGCGCGCCATTGCTTTGTCTTGTCAGCCGAAATCGTTCGCCGGCGCAGCCGCCGCCGACGAGCGATCGGCGAAAGGTAACTTTCACTTAACCGCGGGTCATTGTAAATTTAGAAAATGGCGTACAGCATTATCGGAATTTCCGATGGCTCTTTCTCTCCGGCAGATCCAATATTTCATCGCCTCGGCGGAGGCCGGGAAGCTCTCCTTGGCCGCATCCCAGCTCGGCGTCTCGCAATCCGCCGTCACCGAAGCGATCCAGGCCCTGGAACAGGAGACGGGCGTCGCCCTGCTGCATCGCCATGCCAAGGGCATCGAGCTCACCTTCGAGGGAAATCAGTTCCTGCGCCATGCCCGCGCGGTCGTCACCGCCGTCTCCGACGCGACCCAGGCGCCGCGCCAGGCGCGAAGCGGGGTCGCCGGCAGCTTCTCGCTGGCCATGACCTTCACCGTCGCCGGGTATTTCCTGCCGGCGCCGCTCGCCCGCTTTCGCCGCATCCTGCCCGACGTGCAGGTCAATCTCTTCGAGATGGATCGCGCCGATATCGAGCGCCAGCTGGTCGCCGGCAAGATCGATCTCGCGGTGATCCTGACCTCCAATCTCAGCAACACCGAGCAGATCGAGAGCGAGGAGCTGATCCGCTCCCGCCGGCGGCTCTGGGCGCCGCCCAATCATCCGCTGCTGCAGGCGCGGCGCGCCACCTTGGCCGAGATCGCGCCGGAGCCCTACATCATGCTGACGGTGGACGAGGCCGATAAGACCGCCATGCGCTACTGGAAGCGCACGCGCTACCGCCCCAACGTCGCCTTCCGCACCTCATCGGTGGAGGCGGTGCGCAGCATGGTGGCGACCGGCGCCGGCGTCTCCATCCTCTCCGACATGGTCTACCGGCCCTGGTCGCTGGAGGGCGACCGGATCGCGGCCCGCACCATCCACGACGCGGTGCCCTCGATGGATGTGGGCCTCGCCTGGAAGCGGGAGTCCCACCTCAACCCCTGCGCCCAGGCCTTCCGCGACTTCTGCCACAACACCTACAACGCGTCCGGGGGAGAGTTGGCGTAACAGCCTCCTCCTCTTCCGTCATCCCGGCGAAAGCCGGGATCCAGGGGCGAGCGGCAGGCACCTCGCCCCGTGGCCCCTGGATTCCGGCTTTCGCCGGAATGACGGTGGATAAGATGGCCGGCGTCAGCGCCTTTGTGTTTACTTTCGCGAGAGCTGGCGGCTTTTCGCGTGATGGACAGTTTGATCGCAACTTCGCCGCCACCGTGGTTAAATCCCCCGGCGGATACAACGCTGGCGAGCATCAGGGAGGCGTGGCGATGAAGACATTGACAGGTCCGGGTCTGTTTCTGGCGCAGTTCGCCCAAGACACCCCGCCGCATAATTCGCTCGAGAGCATCGCGCGCTGGGCCAAGAACTACGGCTACAAGGGCATCCAGATCCCGAGCTGGGACAGACGCTTCTTCGATCTCGACAAGGCGGCGGACAGCAATGCCTATTGCGACGAGATCAAGGGCAAGCTGTCGGATATCGGCATCCAGATCACCGAGCTCTCGACCCATTTCCAGGGCCAGATGGTCTCCGTGCATCCCGCCTATGATGCGATGTTCGACGGGCAGGTCGCGCCGGAGTACCGGGGCAATCCGGAGAAGCGCCGGCATTGGGCCGCCGCTCAGGTGAAGAAGGCGGCCAAGGTCTCGCGACAGCTCGGCCTCGACACCCATGTGACCTTTCCGGGCTCGCTCGCCTGGCCCTATTTCTATCCCTATCCGCAGCGTCCCGACGGGCTGATCGAGGCCTGCTTCGAGGAGCAGGCGCGGCGCTGGAAGCCGATCCTCGACGAGTTCGACCATCACGGCGTCGATGTCTGCTTCGAGATCCATCCGAGCGAGGACATGTTCGACGGCGATACCTTCGAGCTCTTCCTCGACAAGGTCGGTGGGCATAAGCGCTGCAACATCAACTACGACGCCAGCCATTTCATCAAGCAGGGGCTGGATTATCTGGGCTTCATCGACGTCTATCACGAGCGCATCAAGGCGTTCCATGTGAAGGACGCCGAGTTCAACCCGACCGCCAAGCAAGGCTATCTCGGCGGCTACAAGGACTGGCTGGAGCGCGCGGCCCGCGACCGCTCGCTCGGCGACGGGCAGGTGAACTTCAAGGGAATCTTCTCGCGCTTCGCCGCCTATGACTACGCGGGCTGGGCGGTCTATGAATGGGAATGCTGCCTGCAGCATCCCGAGGCGGCGGCGCGCAACGGCGCCAAATTCATCAACGACCATATCATCGAGGTGACGGACCGGGCCTTCGACGATTTCGCCGCCACGGGCGCGAACAAGGCGACCAATATGAAGCTTCTCGGGCTGGACCGATAGAGACCAGGGTCTACGCCACCGAGGAAGGCGCGAGCCTCGCTCCGAGCCCGACGGCCGGCAGGGCGAGGGGAAGAAAGGGCGCGCCCTTCCGGGACTAAGCCATCCGCTCCAGCGCCAGCGCCACCCCCTGGCCCACGCCGACGCAAAGCGTCACGAGGGCGCGCCTGCCGCCGGTCCTGGCCAGCTGATGCGCCGCCGTCAGCGCCAGGCGCGCGCCGGACATGCCGAGAGGATGGCCCAGCGCAATGGCGCCGCCGTTGGGATTGACGAAATCGGCATCCTCGGGAAGCCCGAGCTGGCGGAGGCAGGCGACGGCCTGGGCGGCGAAGGCCTCGTTCAGCTCGATGACGTCGAAATCGCCCATCCCAAGGCCGAGGCGCTGCAGCAGCTTTCTCGTCGCCGGTACCGGCCCGATGCCCATGATCCGCGGCGGCACGCCGGCCGCGGCCATGCCCAGCACTTTGGCCCGCGGCGTCAGCCTATGACGCTCGACGGCGCCGGCGCTCGCCAGCAGCAGAGCCGCCGCCCCGTCATTGACGCCCGAGGCATTGCCGGCCGTCACCGTGCCGGGATTGCGCACCACCGGCTTCAGCTTGGCGAGCGCCGCCAGGGTCGTATCGGCCCTGGGATGCTCGTCCTTCTCCACGAGGTGCGGTGTGCCCTTCCCGATGTGGACTTCGACCGGAACGATCTCCTCGGCAAGAAAGCCCGATTGCTGGGCGGCCACGGCGCGCTGCTGCGAACGCAGCGCGAATTCGTCCTGCGCCTCGCGCTGGATCTGGAATTCCTCGGCGAGGTTCTCGGCGGTCTCCGGCATGGAATCGATGCCGTATTGCGCCTCGATCCGCGGATTGACGAAGCGCCAGCCGATGGTCGTGTCCTCGATCTTGGGGCCGCGCTGAAACGCATGCTCCGCCTTGGCCATGACGAAAGGCGCGCGAGACATGGATTCGACCCCGCCGGCAATGGCGAGTTCCATCTCCCCGGCGGCGATGGCGCGGGCGGCGCTGCCTGTCGCCTCCAGCCCCGAGGCGCAAAGCCGATTGACCGTTACCCCCGGCACATCGGCCGGCAGCCCCGCCAGCAGCAGGGCCATGCGCGCGACATTGCGGTTGTCCTCGCCGGCCTGGTTGGCGCAGCCGAGATAGACCTCCTGGATTGCCGCGGGATCGAGGCCCGGATTGCGGGCGAGCAGCGCCTTCAATGCCAGGGCGGCAAGATCGTCGGTCCTCACCCGCGACAAGGCGCCGGCATAGCGCCCGATAGGGGTGCGGATGCCGTCGCAGAGGAAGACCTCGTTCATGACGTTTCTCCGTGCGCGCGCTTGGTGCGCGCCTGCAGGTCGCGCAGCACGCCCAGCTCCGCCGCCGTGGGCGTCGGCGTCTCCTCGACCCGGTCCGCGAATTTCACGGCCCAGCCGGTGTTCTCGGCGATCTTCTCACGGGTGACGCCGGGGTGGATCGAGGTCACCGTCAGCTCCTTCGTCACGGGATCGGGCTGCATGATGCAGAGATCGGTGAAGAC
>DATHQQ010000421.1:0-2517 GCA_035482595.1 Verrucomicrobiia bacterium | reverse complement strand
ATCAGCGCCGCGTCCTTCATCGGTATACGGCTCTGGTAGTAGAAACGGTTCAGCGCCCAGGCCTGGACCTGCGGGCGCGTCAGCTTGCCGCCGTGGAGAAGGCCATGGAAGGGATGGCGATTGTGATAGCGGGCCGCCCCGACCGCGCGCAGGCGTGCCTCGAGCTCGGCCGGGGATAGCAACTGGCTCACAATTCGATCTCCATGCCGTCATGGGCGACTTCCCAGCCGGCGCGCTGCAGCGTCTGGCGCTCCGGCGAATCCGCCAGCAGTGCCATATTGCTGTTGTTGATATGGATGAAGATGCGCCGCCCCAAGGGGGTCGCCTCCAGCAGCGCCATGCTGCCCTCGGGCCCGGACATGCTGAGATGGCCCATGCGTTGCCCCGTCTTGCTGCCGAGACCGGCGGTGATCATCTCGTCGTCGCGCCACAGGGTTCCGTCGAAGAAGAGCAGCGATGAGCCCTCGATGCGCCGGCGGATATCCGCATTCATCGCCCCGCAGCCCGGAATGTAATGGAAGCTCTGGCGGCCGTCGGAAATGGCGAGGCCGATGGTTTCCTCGGGCGGCCCTGCAAGGCTCTTTTCCTGCTTCTCCATATATAGGGGCACCTTGCCCGGCACGGCGAAGGCCTCGATGGCGATGCCGAGATCCCCTTCAGGACCGGTCACGGCCGTCCGCCGATCCAGCGCCAGCGGCCGGCGCTCCACGATGGCGCGATCCAGGCCTTCGAAGATGGGATTGGCATCAAGGTTCCCAAGCACGCGGCCGGTGGCCCATAGGGTGAAAGCTTGGCGCTCGCGAAGGGAAAGGAGACCCGCCACATTGTCGATCTCGCCTCCCGTCAGCACCACGGCCTTGATGGGGGAATCGCGAAGCCGGCCAGGGGCCGGCCACAGCCGATCGTTTGCCAGAATCTGCTGCCGCAAATCTGGCGACGCGTTGATGACGATCCAGTTCTTGCCCTTAGCGGATACGGCGATGGAAGCTTGTGTCCGTATGGGCGCGGATTTGAGGCCTGCCCGAGCGGCACGGCTGACGGCCCCATTGCAATTCCATTGCGGCACGCCCCCGCCGGCCGCCGATCCGAGGACGAGGATCTGCAAAACTATGGGCCTTGCAGCTTACCTCGCCCGCGGGGCAACCAGCGGGGAAGCGACGTTATTCAGCGCAAGCGTAAGCGTTGATCTCAAGACCGACGGAGATCATACGAATACGAGGAGTGGTCCACTTTTTCATGAAATCCTCCTTCCGCCCGGTCGTATTCTTGCCGGGCATCTACTTCGATCGTTAACGACGACCGCCCGCAGATAGTAATCTTTCTAATGTGGCTCGACAAGGCGTCCGTTTGTGCCACAAAAATATCATAGGCGAGCCCGTCCTACTTTTAGTGTTGTTAACAATTGCCAATGGCAGGTCTTGGGGCAGGTCTAGTGCGGCGCGGCACCCAGGGGGCTATCGCCCATGGTCGCGGCTTGCCCGACGCCCGTCGACGGACAGCGCACGACCAGGGCCGTGTGGTTCAGTTTCGCCATCTGAATGGAGAAGCTCCGCACATTGGGGCTGCTGTCGCGGAGCCAGCGGTATTGAACGTCATAGGCCTGATACTCGCGATCCAGCCATTCCTGGCAGGTCTGGGCGACGGGATGGCTGGAATTGGCCTGTTGCAGCCAGTGGGTCAGCTCATGGACCAGGATGCTTTCGCTGGCCGGATCATGGAAAACATCCATGCCCTGCTCAAGATAGACGGTCGAACCGGGTGGAAAGAAGGCGTGGACGGGACAGGGTAGCCCGCAGAAGCGGTGCTGCAGCTCGCTCGGTGCAAGGAACGCAATCTCAGGATGGACCTTGGGCACGGTGAACCCCGTGTAGTTCGCGATGGCAAGCAGGAGTGCCGAGATCAACTTTGCCGCCGCCACAGACTCGCTCATCGGGTGCAAATCCTGGACATTGCTATATCGGATTTAATATCGGCCGGTGGTTGACCCCCGGCAATAGCTCTGGTCTCCTTTCAAGAACGACGACCTGCGGGAGGAATACATGCTGAAGCGAGCTCTGGCCGTGGCCGGGATAATCTGGGGGGCGCTGGCCGCCGGCGGCGGCCCTGCCGCCGCCAATGACTATCCGACCGATATCGTCGCCGATTATGTGATCGGCTGCATGGTCAGCAATGGCGAGACGCAGGATATGCTGCGCCGCTGTTCCTGCAGCATCGATACCGTCGCTTCGATCCTGCCCTACGACAAATATGAAAAGGCCGAGACGGTGCTGATGATGCAGCAGGTGAGCGGCGACCAGGCCTCGGTATTCAAGCAGATGCAGACGCTGAAGAAGATGGTGGACGAACTGCGCCTGGCGCAGATCGAGGCCGATTTTCGATGCTTCTGATGCCAGGTTCCCTGGCCCTCGCTCGTATTCTTCACCCTGATATTGTTCCCAAAAAAGGTAGAACCATGAAAATTCTCTCCCGCCGAACTCCTGCGGCCGTGCTTGGCGCCGCTCTCCTGCTGCTCCAGGC
>DATHQQ010000420.1:0-2552 GCA_035482595.1 Verrucomicrobiia bacterium | reverse complement strand
TCAAGGTCACCGGCACCGGCACGCTGTCCGATCCCTTCACTATCGTCGAGGATGTCACGGGCGGGGCCCCGATCCTGGTCATCCGCGGCTTCGACGAACGCTTCGGCAACCGCATCGGGTCTCAGCACGTCATGGGGATGGCCCTCACCAAGATCGTCATCAACCATACCGGCGCCCCCTGGACCGAGTATCGCCTCGAGTTGCGCACGGCGCCCGATACCCCCAGCACCTATGGCGACGGTCTCTCCTTTGCCCAGGGCTGGGCGAAGAAGCCGCCACTCACCTCCAGCAATTTCACCAACATCCAGGAGACGGACGAGCCCTATGACGCCATCGATTTCGACCAGGGGCGGGTCGAGGTCGATAAGGCGGCGAGCTTCAGTTTCTTCGTGACCGACATGACCCCGAAGCCGGAGATCTTCCTGCTGCAGGCACCCGTGCGCAGCGTCGCCTGCACCTGGCCGCCGAGCGGTGTCGCGAGATGCTGAGTCATTCCGGCGAAACGCGGGTCGGGCGGCATATTCGACACCCGTCACTCGCCCCTGGATTCCGGCTTTGGCCGGAATGACGGGATGTTTTGGGGATAGCGTCTCACTCATCGCGGCGCGGCCCAGGTTGCTAGGTTGATCCCCTAATTCCCCTTCCGTCATTCCGGCGAAAGCCGGAATCCAGGGGCCGCATGTTCGTTGCCTGGCACACGCGACCTAGTCCGGCTTACGCGAGCGTATGGGGCGGAGCATCTTGCCGATCGTCGCGCGCCCATTTTGCCAAACCGATCGCCTCGTCAAGTTCCGGTTGCAAAGCGCCCCCATCTGCCCTTCGATGGCCTCATGGTCATGATCCTGCCCTTCGTGATCGGGCTGCTGGCGGCCTTGCTGGCGATGCGGGGGCTGCGCTTCGGGGCGATCCTCGCCTGGGCGGCGCTGATCATCGTCCTCGTGGTGTGGTTCCAGTATCACGCCAGCGATACGCTCAATGTCTCGTTCTAGCTCACAGGCGGCAAGCGGGGCGGAATCATGCTGATCCGGCTGCTCAATCTGCTGGGGCTGTTGGGCGTGAGCCTGGTGCGGCTGGTCGCCTTCTATTTCCAGCTCTTCCACCATGATGTGCCTTGTCCCATCTGCCTGCTGCAGCGCGGCTGCTTCGTGGCGCTGGGCATCGGCTTCGCGCTCAATCTGAGCGCCGGGCCTTCGCGGCTGCATGATGCCATGATGCTGGTGAGCGGGCTTCTGGGCGCCGGCACGGCGCTGCGCCAATTGCTGCTCCATATCGCCCCCGGGGATGCGGGCTACGGCCCCCCTCTGCTGGGTGTCCATTTCTATACCTGGGCCCTCGTCGCCTTCGCGGCCTCGATCCTCTATGTCGCCCTCCTGCTTTTCGTCGAGGCGCGCGAGGATGTTTCGGCCCGGCGGCGGGCCGAAGCCCCCGGTCTACTGGGCCGCCTGGCCCTCTGGCTTTTCGTCCTGGTGGTGGGGGCCAACCTGCTCTCGACCCTGCTCGAATGCGGCTTCGGCGCCTGCGCCGACAATCCCACTTTCTACCAGTGGCTTGGCACCAAGCCCTGACCACGTCCGCCTGCCATCCCCCCTGGGGATAGGCCTCTGCCGATAAAGCATTGGAAGCCCCCCGGAGGCCCGGCTATTTTCCCTTATCATTTTGGGGTCATTTTTTTAGGAGGAGGCTCGCATGAGCCAGACCGACAAGTCGAAGCTGCCGAGCCGCCATGTCTCCGTCGGGCCGGCCAGCGCGCCGCACCGCTCCTATTACTATGCCATGGGCATGACCGAGCAGGAGATCGCCCAGCCCTTCGTCGGCGTGGTCACGACCTGGAACGAGGCGGCACCCTGCAACATCTCCCTCAGCCGCCAGGCCCAGGTGGTGAAGCGGGGGGTCAAGGCCGCGGCCGGCACGCCCCGCGAGTTCACCACCATCACCGTGACCGACGGCATCGCCATGGGCCATGCCGGGATGAAATCCTCCCTAGTCAGCCGCGAGGTGATCGCCGATTCCACCGAGCTCACGGTGCGCGGCCATTGCTACGACGCCCTCGTCGGGCTCGCCGGCTGCGACAAATCGCTGCCGGGTCTGATGATGGCCATGGTGCGGCTCAACATCCCCTCGGTCTTCATGTATGGCGGTTCGATCCTGCCCGGCCGCTTCCGCGGCAAGGATGTGACGGTCCAGGACGTCTTCGAGGCGGTGGGCGCCCATTCCAGCGGCAAGATCAGCGACGAGGATCTGCATGAACTCGAATGCGTCGCCTGTCCCTCCGCCGGCTCCTGCGGCGGCCAGTTCACGGCCAACACCATGGCCTGCGTCTCCGAGGCCATCGGCCTGGCGCTGCCGGGTTCGGCCGGCGCGCCGGCACCCTATGAGAGCCGCGACGCCTACGCCGAGGCCTCGGGCCAGGCGGTGATGGCGCTGCTGCGCAAGAACATCCGGCCGCGCGACATCGTCACCCGCAAGGCGCTGGAGAATGCGGCCATGGTGGTCGCGGCATCCGGCGGGTCGACCAATGGCGGGCTGCATCTGCCGGCGATTGCCCATGAGGC
>DATHQQ010000419.1:0-16842 GCA_035482595.1 Verrucomicrobiia bacterium | reverse complement strand
CCGCAAGTGTGGCAGAACAGGGCCGCCGCAGCCACGGGGCCGTGGCAAGACCAGCAGGCGACGAGGTTGTCGTCCGATCGCTCCGTCATGACCATCGCCGATAGCGGCGTCAGCGCCGCAAGAAATCCCGATTAGACATGGCCCAATTGGGCAAGGCCCAATTAAACATGGAAAGACTCCCCGCAGCCGCAGCGACCCTTCTCGTTGGGATTGCGGAAGACGAAGCCCGACTGGAGCTTCTCCTCCACATAATCCATCTCGGTGCCGAGGATGAAGAGCGTGGCCTTGGGATCGATCAGCACGGTGACGCCATGCTGCTCGACAAGCTCGTCCGCCGGCTGCTTGTCATCGGCGTATTCCAGGGTGTAGCTCAACCCCGAGCAGCCCTTGCTGCGCACGCCGATGCGGATGCCGAGGGAGGGCTTGCCGCGGTTGCTCAGCAGCTCCTGCACCCGCTTCGCCGCCGCTTCGGTCAGTTGGATGGCCTGGGGACGCGGTCTTGCCATGATGATCCGTTACGCTCTCGTCCGTTGTCTCGAGGATCGTGTCGTCGCAGCTATTCGGCCGCGTCGGCGCGCTTGTTCTTCACCCGGTAGTCGCGGATCGCCGCCTTGATCGCATCCTCGGCCAGGACCGAGCAATGGATCTTCACCGGCGGCAGCGAGAGATGCTGGGCGATCTGGGTGTTGCGGATCTGCTCCGCCTCATCCAGGGACTTGCCCTTGATCCATTCCGTCGCCAGCGAGCTCGACGCGATGGCCGAGCCGCAGCCGAAGGTCTTGAACTTCGCATCCTCGATCAGCCCGTCGGCGCCGACCTTGATCTGCAGCTTCATGACGTCGCCGCAGGCAGGCGCACCGACGAGACCGGTCCCTACCGAGGGATCGTTCTTGTCCATCGCCCCGACATTGCGGGGATTGTCGTAGTGGTCGAGCAGCTTGTCGCTGTAGCTCATGATCCTACCTCATCGTTCCTGAGGAGCGCCGGGACGGCGCGCCTCAATGTTCCGCCCATTTGATCGATTTGATGTCGATGCCTTCCTGGGCCATTTCCCACAAGGGGCTCAGCTCGCGCAGCCGCGAAACCGCCGATACCACCTGCTCGATCGCCATGTCGATCTCATCCACCGTGGTGAAGCGGCCGAGGCCGAAGCGGATGGAGGTATGGGCCAGCTCCTCATGCACGCCCAGCGCCCGGAGCACATAGGAGGGCTCGAGCGAGGCCGAGGTGCAGGCGGAGCCCGAGGAGACCGCGAGATCCTTGATCCCCATCATCAGCCCCTCGCCCTCCACATAGGCGAAGCTCAGGTTCAGGTTGCCCGGCAGGCGATGGGTCTGATCGCCGTTGAGATAAACCTCCGGCAGCCGCTCGGTGATCCCGTGATGCAGCCGGTCGCGCAGCACCTCCAGGCGCCTGGCTTCCTCCGGCATCTCCGCCTGCGCGATGGCGCAGGCCTCGCCGAGGCCGACGCAAAGCGGCGTCGGCAGCGTGCCCGAGCGCATGCCGCGCTCCTGCCCACCGCCGTGGATCATCGCCTCCAGCCGCACCCTTGGCTTGCGCCGGACATAGAGAGCGCCGATGCCCTTGGGCCCGTAGATCTTATGGCCGGAGATGCTCATGAGGTCGATCTTCATCGCCTCGACATCCATCGGGATCTTGCCCACGGCCTGGGCCGCGTCGGTGTGGAAATAGATGCCCTTGGAACGGCAGAGCGCGCCGATTTCCGCGAGCGGCTGGACCACGCCGATCTCGTTGTTCGCCGCCATGATCGACACGAGCGCCGTCTTGGGCGTGATCGCCGCCTCCAGCACCGCCAGATCGATCAGCCCATTGGGCTGCACCGGCAGATAGGTGACCTCGACCCCCTCCATCTCCAGATGACGGGCGCTGTCGAGCACGCATTTATGCTCGGTCACACAGGTGATCAGATGGTTCTTCTTGTCCTTGTAGAAGCGCATCACCCCCTTGAGGGCGAGGTTGTTGGATTCCGTCGCGCCCGAGGTAAAGATGACCTCGCGCGGGTCGGCGCCGATGATGGCGCCGATCTGCTCGCGCGCCTTCTCCACCGCCTCTTCGGATTCCCAGCCGTACTGGTGGTTGCGCGAATGCGGATTGCCGAATTTCTGCGTGAAATAGGGCAGCATCGCATCGACCACCCGCGGGTCGGTGGGCGTCGTCGCCTGATAGTCGAGATAAATCGGCGTCGTCGGACGATTCCGCCCCGCGACTTCGCTCACCTCGGCCAGCTTCTGTGCCTGCACATTCATGTTCAACTCACTTCCACTCGAGATCCTGCCGTCACGCCGCGAGTTCGCGGGTCGCCGATGCCTTGGCCGAAATTCCGCTCCAGGCGCCGATGAAGCGGTCGATATCGCCTGCCTCGCTCCGCCAGCCCAGGCTCACCCTGATGGCCGAGCCCGCGACCTCCGGCGTCACGCCCATGGCACGCAGCACCGTCGAGGGTCTGAGCTTGCCGGAGGAGCAGGCGGCGCCGGCGCTGACCGCCACGCCTGCGAGATCCAGAACCATCACCTGTGTCTCCGCCGGCAGCCCGGCAAGGGCGACACAGGTGGTATTCGCCAGACGCGCCGCATCCCGGCCGAAGATCAGCGCCTCGGGCCGGGCCGCGTGAATACGGGCTTCGAGCGCATCGCGCAAGCCCGCCACGCGCCGCACATCCGTCAGATCGCCCACAGCGACCGCCGCCGCCGCGCCGAAGCCGGCGATGCCGGCCAGATTCTCGGTGCCGGCGCGCCGGCCGCGCTCCTGCCCGCCGCCGTGAAGAGCGGGCGCCAGATCGACGCCGCTGCGGACATAGAGCGCGCCCGCGCCCGCTGGCCCGCCGATCTTATGGCCCGAGAGGCTGAGCAGATCGACACCGAGGGCGCCGACATCCACCGGCAGCCGGCCCAGGGCCTGGACCGCATCGCAATGAAGCAGCGCGCCGTGGCGGTGGGCGAGCTCGGCGGCCTCGGCCACCGGCTGCAGCACGCCCGTCTCGTTGTTCGCCAGCATGAGGCAGACCAGCGCCGGGCGGCTGTCCGCCGCCAGCAGATCTTCCAGGGCCCCCAGATCGACCACCCCCGCGGCGTTCACGGGTATCAGCTCCAGCTCCGAGGTCGCGCGCAGGGAATCGTGCTCGATGGCCGAGACCAGCCGGCGCGCACGCCCGCTTCCTGCCAGCGCCAGATTGTTCGCCTCGGTCGCCCCGCTGGTGAAGACGATCTCGCGCGCCGCCGCGCGGATGGCGGCAGCGACCTGCTCGCGCGCATCCTCCATCACCCGCCGCGCCGCCCGGCCGAAGCCATGGACGGAGGAAGCATTGCCGCCCATCTGGAGTGCAGCGCAGGCCGCCGCCGCCGCTTGCGGGCGGATCGGGGCGCTGGCGTTGTAATCCATGTAGACGGGCGAATTCATGGCGTCGCGCTATTCCGCCGCAACCGGGGTGGGGGTACCCGAGGTCGGCTTGCCATGGCTCTCCGGCGCATTCATCGCCGAATGGCCCTCGCTGTCGCCGGCCGTCAGGATGCGGCCCTGGCCCAGCACCCGCCGGCTGCAGACATCGGCCAGCGAGACCGAGCTCAGGAAGATATGGATCTGATTGCCGAGCTCCTCCCACAGATCATGGGTGAGGCAGCGGCTCTTATTGGCGCGGCAGCCTATGGCCGAGCCGGTCTTGCAGCGGGTCGCGCGGATGGGCTCATCGACGGCGAGGATGGCATCGGAAATCCGCGTCTCCTCCGCGCTGCGGGCCAGCAGATAGCCGCCGCCTGGCCCGCGCACGCTGCGCACCAGCCCGCCGCGCCGGAGCTTGGCGAAGAGCTGCTCCAGATAGGAAAGCGAGATCTCCTGGCGCTCGGCGATATCGGCCAGCGCCACGGGGCGCCCGTCGCTCTGGCTCGCCAGATCGACCAGCGCCATCACCGCATAACGGCCCTTGGTGCTCAGTTTCACCGCATTGCTCCTTCAGCAGTCCTTGCCGCCGCGCGCCGTCAGGCGATCGGCCTCCGCGCTTTCCTCGCGCGTATCGTTTCGAACGTTGTCCACCACCACATGGGGCACCGAACGGCCGGCGGCACCCTGCCGCTCGCCCGTCTGCGTCTCCAGCGCCTCGATGCGCGCGTGCAGGGCGCCGACATGTTCCGCCACGGCCTCGAGGGCCCGGGCGACCGGATCGGGCATGTCGCCCCGGGGCGTGCCATAGGCCAGGAACTCGCCCGCCTTCTCCCGCGGCAGGATCGCCTTGGCCGGAATGCCGACCACCACCACACCCGCCGGCACGTCCTGGACCACGACCGCATTGGCACCGACCCGCGCACCGGCCCCGACCGTGATCGGCCCCAGTACCTGGGCGCCGGAGCCCACGATGGCGCCATTGCCGATGGTGGGATGGCGCTTGCGGTCGACCTGGGCCGCCGAATTCAGGGAAGGTGCCACGCCGCCCAACGTAACGCCGTGGTAAAGCGTGACGTCGTCGCCGATTTCCGCCGTCTCGCCGACCACCACGCCCATGCCGTGGTCGATGAAGAGCCGCCGCCCGACCGTCGCACCCGGGTGGATCTCGATGCCCGTGAGCCAGCGCCCGAGCTGGGAAACGAGGCGGGCGAGAAGCCAGCGCCGCCGGGCATAGAGCCAATGGGCGATACGGTGAAAGAACAGAACATGTACGCCAGGATAGGTCAGCAGAACCTCGAAACGCGACCGGGCAGCCGGATCGCGCGCGATAACCGAGTCAAGCTGTTGGCGAATGCTCTTGAAAACCATTACCGCCGCCATGATAAAGTCGTTTTCCAGGCGCGGGTGCCGCGAACCCGCCTTTCGCGATAGCGAAGGAAGATATAATAAGTCCGACTGTGCCGGTCAAGTTTTCGCTGATTACCGGCCTCGGAATTGAGGGCAATACCCTATCTTTGTCGTCGGACATTGCCAAATTTTGACCGTTTCCCCCAGGAATCAAGAGGCTGATCGGCTATGCCCGAAGTGATCATGAATGGCCCGGAGGGCCGGCTGGAGGGGCGCTACCAGCATGGCGAAGGCCCCAACGCACCCATCGCCCTGATGCTGCATCCCCACCCGCAGCATGGGGGGACGATGAACAACAAGGTCATTTACACCCTCTATCATCTCTTCGCCGACCGCGGCTTCTCGGCGCTCCGGTTCAATTTCCGCGGGGTGGGACGGAGCCAGGGCAAGTTCGACCGTGGCGAGGGGGAGCTGAGTGACGCCGCCTCGGCGCTGGACTGGTTGCAGACCTACAACCCCAATGCCTCGGCCTGCTGGATTGCCGGCTTCTCCTTCGGCGCCTGGATCGGCATGCAGCTTCTGATGCGCCGGCCGGAGATCAGCGGCTTCATCAGCATCGCCCCGCCGGCGAATATCTACGACTTCAGCTTCCTGGCCCCTTGCCCCTCCTCGGGCCTGGTGGTCCAGGGCGACCGCGACGATGTCGTGCCCCATGAATCCGTGGCCAAGCTGGTGCAGAAGCTGAGCAACCAGCGGGACATCAAGATCGAGTACAAGATCCTGAAAGGCGCCACGCATTTCTTCACGGAGCATCTCGACCAGCTGCGCGGCACCGTCGACGACTACCTGACCCGCGTGCTTCCCGCCCCGGCCAGGGGCAAGACCAAGGCAGCGGCGAAATAGTCTCAAGATCCGGGCGCTACGCCGCCTTGTCGAGACGGCCGCCGCAGGTTGGCCGCGCCACGCCCGTCGTCGTGGGGAGGCTGAGAGGCAGCCCCGCGAGCGAGCGCACGGCGAGATAGGCAAAAGCCTGCGCCTCCAGCACATCGCCGTCCCAGCCCACGCTCTCCACCGCCGCGACCGGCCGGCCCAGGGCCTCTGCAAGCGCTGCCATCATCGCGGGGTTGCGCCTGCCGCCACCGGTGACGAGCCAGCGCCGCGGCGGCGCTGGCAGGATATCGCGGCTGCGCGCCACCGCAGCGGCGGTGAATGCGACCAGGGTCGCGGCCCCATCGGCAGGCGAAAGCTTGGCGATGGGTGCCGCATCGAAGGCATCGCGATCCAGGGATTTGGGCGCGGGCCGGTCGAAATAGGGATGCGCCATCAGGGCCGCCAGTGCCGATCGGTCCACCCGGCCGCCCCGGGCCAGATTGCCGTCCTTATCCACCGGCTTTCCCGTGTGGCGCAGCGCCCAGTCGTCGACCAGGGCATTGCCGGGGCCCGTATCGAAGGCGACCAGATCCTCCCGTCCCTCCCCCACCCAGGTGACATTGCCGACGCCGCCCAGATTCAGCACCGCCAGCGGCCGCTCGGCCAAGGTCGCCGCCAGGGCCTGGTGATAGAGCGGCACGAAGGGCGCGCCCTGCCCGCCATTGGCGACATCGGCGCTGCGGAAATCGCTCACCGTATCGATGCCCGTGAGCCGTGCCAGCAATCTGCCATCGCCGATCTGCCAGGTTCGGCCTTTCTCGGGCTCGTGCAGCACCGTCTGGCCGTGGAAGCCGAGCAGCCCGATATCCGTCGCCTTGAGGCCCGCTTCCCGCAGCAGATCGACCACCGCCATCGCATGGCGCCGGGTGAGCTCTTCCGCCACCGCCTCGACCGGACCCTTGCCACCCAGCACCGAGCGCAAGCGCCCGCGGAAGTCTTCGGGATAGGCATGGCTGAGGGCCGCGCCGCGCTCGACATGCGCCATCCCATCGGTCGTCAGCAGCGCGGCATCGATGCCGTCGCAGGAGGTGCCGCTCATCAGTCCGAGGGCCAGCATGGGCATGCGCATCGCCATAGGTTTTGAGAATCGACTGTGTTATATGACCCACCGTCGAGGCAAGCCTCTAACGACGAGCGATTGACGATGAGCGACCCCACGTCCGACTTTCTGCGCGAGTTCATCGCCCGGGGCTATTTCCACCAATGCACCGATCTGGAGGCACTGGACACGCTCGCCCGCAAGGGCCGCATCGCCGGCTATATCGGCTTCGACGCCACGGCGGATTCATTGCATGTCGGCAGCCTGGTGCAGATCATGCTGCTGCGCCGACTGCAGCAGCATGGCCATCGCCCTATCGTGCTCATGGGCGGGGGCACCACCAAGATCGGCGATCCCTCGGGTAAGGACGAGAGCCGCAAGCTGCTGAGCGCGGCGGATATCGATTCAAATATCGCCGGCATCCGTCAGATCTTCACGCGCTTCCTGCGCTTCGGCGATGGCCCCAGCGACGCCGTCATGGTGAACAACGCCGATTGGCTCGACGGCCTCGCCTATATCCCGTTCCTGCGCGACTATGGCCGCCATTTCTCCGTCAACCGCATGCTCGCCTTCGACAGCGTCAAGCTGCGGCTGGAGCGCGAGCAGCCGCTGACCTTCCTCGAGTTTAACTACATGGTGCTCCAGGCCTATGACTTCCTGGAGCTCGCCCGGCGCCGCGACTGCGTGCTGCAGATGGGCGGCTCCGATCAATGGGGGAATATCGTCAATGGCGTCGAGCTCGGCCGTCGGGTCGACAACCGCACCCTCTTCGGCCTCACCACGCCGCTGATCACCACCGCGGGCGGCGCCAAGATGGGCAAGACCGCCGCGGGCGCCGTCTGGCTCAACGCCGACCGGCTCTCGCCCTATGACTACTGGCAGTTCTGGCGCGACACCGCCGATGCCGATGTCGGCCGCTTCCTGCGCATGTTCACCGATCTGCCCCTGGACGAGATCGCCCGGCTGGAGAAGCTGGTCGGCGCGGAGATCAATGCCGCCAAGATCACCCTCGCCACCGAGGCGACCAAGATGGCCCATGGCGAGGCCGCGGCCGAGGCGGCGGCGGAGACCGCGCGGCGCACCTTCGGCGAGGGCAGCGCCGGCGACGATCTGCCGAGCATCGAGGTCGCGAGCGCCGATCTCGCTCGGGGCATTCAGGCGGTGGAGTTGCTGCATCGCGCCGGGCTCGCCGCCAGCAAGAGCGAGGCGCGCCGGCTGATCAAGGGCGGCGGGGCGCGAGTCAACGGCGAGGCGATCGCCGACGATGCAGCGGTTCTCACCACCGCCGATATGACGCGCGAGGGCTATATCAAGCTCAGCGCCGGCAAGAAGAAACACGCCCTCGTCCGCCCGCGCTGACTCGATAAAGCGCCGCGTGCAATTTTTCTATTGACCCATAGGTAAGTTAAAACTTACCATTGGACATGACCGACGCGATCAAGATCCTGGAGGCGCTTGCCGATCCCACACGCCGGGAGATCTTCGAGCGGATCGCGGCCCGGCCGCGCTCCGTCGGCGAGCTGGCCCGCGGCCTGCCGGTCAGCCGACCCGCGGTCTCCCAGCATCTTCGCGTGCTGAAGACGGCGGGCCTCGTCGCCGATTACGCGGAGGGCACGCGGCGCGTCTATCAGATCGATCCCGCGGGCCTCGGTCCCCTGCGTGCCTGGCTGGATCGTTTCTGGGATCGCGCCCTGGCGGCCTATCAGGCCGAAGTCGAATCCAATCCGGAACAATGACGGAGGAGTCCAGATGTCGCTGAAGATCGCCCCGGCGCCGGTGCGCAAGACGCTCCAGGTCAAGGCCAGCCAGGCGCGTGCATTCGAAGTCTTCACCGCGGGCTTCGCCCGCTGGTGGCCGGCCACCCATTCCATCGGCAAATCGGCCTTGAAGGACGCCATCATGGAGCCGCAGGTTGGCGGGCGCTGGTATGAGCGCGGCGAGGACGGCAGCGAATGCGACTGGGGCCGCGTCCTCGCCTGGGAGCCGCCGGCGCGACTGGTGCTGTCCTGGCAGCTCAGCGCCCAATGGAAATTCGACCCCGATCTGCTGACCGAGGTCGAGGTCCGCTTCATCCCCGAAGGCGACCGGCTGACGCGGGTGGAGTTCGAGCATCGCGGTCTCGAGAGTTACGGCGACCAGGCCGAGGCCGTGCGCAAGAGCATCAGCTCGCCCGGCGGCTGGCCCGGCATTCTGGAGGCTTACGCCGCCGCAGCCGCCTGAGCCCTTTCCGCCCACGTCGCCGCCGCACTACCATGCGGCGGCGATATGGGAGGGGGAGCGTGGATCGGCGGCAGGATGCAAGGGGCGAGCGGCTCACCATCTTCTGGAACGGCCGGCCCATCGAGGCCCGCAAGGGCGAGAGTGCCGCCGCCGCCCTTCATCGCGCCGGCATCCGCGGCATCGGATGCTCGCGCAAGCGGCATCGCCCCCTTGGTCACGACCTCGTCCTGGGACTCCAGGCTCAGCTCGACGGCATCCCCAATATCCGGCTGGACCGCCTCGCCGTTCGGGCCGGCTTGGCGCTCCGCGCCCAGAACCTCTGGCCCAGCCCCGGCTTCGATCTGCTCCGCCTCGCCCGGCTGATCCCCGGGCGCTGGCTTCGCGGCGGCTTCGAGCATCCTCGGGCCCTGCCCAGCGGCAGCCGCCGCTTCGAGATCTGGGAACGGATCCTGCGCTTCCTCGCCGGTGGCGGCGACGCCGTCTCGCCGTCGCGGCCGGGCGCGCTCCGGCCCGGCGAGAGGATCGCCGTCGATGTGGCCGTCGTCGGCGGAGGTCCCGCGGGCCGGCGGGCGGCGATCGCCGCGGCCGAGGAAGGGCGCTCGGTGCTGCTGATCTCCCGCGACCGGCAGCCCGGACGCTTCGCCGCGGCCATGGGCGAGGCCCTGCCCTCGATACCCGCAAGCGTCCGCCTGCTAGCCGGCTGGGAAGCCGTGGCGCTCTATCGCCGCGGCCGGCTTCTCCTCGCCGCCCCCCATGACGGCGGCCCGGCATCGGTGATCGACGCGGCGGAGGTCGTTCTCGCCACCGGCCGGCGCTCCCTGGCACCGCTGGTGCCTGGCGCCGATTTACCGGGGGTGATGGATCTTCCGACGGTGGTCGGCCTTCTTCAGGATCGGGCCATCCCGCCCGGCCAGCGTGCCTTCCTCATCGGCACGAGCGCGCTCGATGCGATCGCCGCGCGGCTTCGGGGGCTGGGTCTGGCCCTTGCCGGCACGGCCGATTCCGGCAGGGTCGTGCGCATTCTTGGATGGGACAGCGTCCGCGGCGTCGAGCTTGCCGGGGGCAAGCGGATCGTCTGCGAGAGCGTGATCCATGCCGGCCCCTGGCGGCCCGATCCCTTCCTTCCTTTCCAGGCCGGCGCCGAGGGCGAGCTGCGCCTGGAAGGCTCCGCCTTGCCCGCGCAGATCCGTCTCGCCGGGGCGGCGGCTCTTCCGGCTGAGCCTGTCGCCTGTGCGCGTCTCGACGATCGCGCCTTCGTCTGCCCCTGCATGGATGTGATGGTGGCTGAGATCCGCGATCTCGTCACCGATGGCGAGACCCATGTGGAGGTGTTGAAACGGTTGACCGGCTGCGGCATGGGACCCTGCCAGGGCATGCCCTGCTGGGACTACCTGGGGGCGGCGCTGGAACATCTCACCGGACAGGCGGCGGCGAGCTTCGGTCATCCCAGCTATCGCGCACCGCGCGGTGGCCTCACCCTGGCGCAGGCGGGCGGCCTCGCCGATCTCGTCGAACCTGAGCCGCACTCGTGAAAGCGAGCATTGCCATCATCGGCGGCGGCGTGCAGGGGCTGATGCTCGCCTTCTGCCTTGCCGAGCGCGGGATGAAGGACGTGGCGGTCTTCGATGCGGGCTATTGGCAAGGCGGCGCCTCCGGGCGCAACGGCACCATGGTGCGCGCCGGCTTTTCCTCGCCGGAGTGGACGCGCTTCTTCGGCCATTCGCACCGGCTCTGGCTCGGCCTGTCGCGCCGCCTCGGCCATAACGTGATGTATACCCAGCGCGGCTACGCGATCCTCGCGGAATCCGACCGGACCGCGGCGGTGATCGAGGAATCCTTGCGCGTACAGCGCGACTGCGGCATCGCCTCGCGCCCGCTCTCCCCGTCGGAGCTGGCGCAGCGCCTTCCCGCCGTCGATCGCCGGCAGGTCAGATCCGCGATGATCTTCGACGATGGCGGGACGGCGCCCCATCATGCCTTCATGAAGGGCCTGCGCGCCGCCTGCGAAGAGCGCGGTGTTGCGCTCTACTACGGTGCGCCGGTCACCGGCATCGAGCGCGCGGGTGATCGCGTCAGCGGGATTTGGCGGGGCGAGGAATTCGTCGCCGCCGATGCCACCGTAATCGCCGCCGGCGGCCATAGCCCCGCCGTCGCCGGCCTCGCGAGCGTCGAGCTGGAGGGCCGCCCCTGGCGGCTCGAGGCCTTCGCCATCGAGCCCCTGCGCCCCGTGCTGGGTCCCGCCCTGGCCCTGCTTGACCGCACGGTCTATATGCATCAGACGGCGCGCGGCGAGATCGTGGGCGGCTGCGAGGTACCGGGCGATGCCGCCGGGGCGACCTTGGCCTCGGATCTTCCGGTCATGGCGCATTACGCCCGGCATCTGGTGGAAATGATGCCCTCGCTGGCCGAACTGCGCATCCTCAGGCAATGGGCCGGCCTCATTCATGCTTCCGCCGATTTCGCGCCCTTGCTGGGACCGCATCCCGACTGCCGCGATCTCTGGATCTCCGCGGGCTGGAGCTATGGTGTGATGGGCGCGCCCGCCGCCGGACAGCTTCTGGCCGAGGCCATCATGACGGGCCGTATCGACGATCGCATGGCTCCCTTCGCCGTCGACCGCAAGCGCCGCGGCCGGCTGATCCGCGAGGCGGCAATCGTCGTTTCCTAGACCGACTGAGTCTTGACCCAGGCCCGCCGCTGGAGCAGATGCGCGGGACGGCCCGCTCTGGGGCAAGATCGGGTCAGCTTGAATCAAGCTGACCCGTGAATCTTGCTCTGCTCAAAAAACTAGAGGGGGCGCTATTTCCCCGAGCCTGTCTGGCCGTAATTGGGCGGGAGCGCGGTGGGTTGGCCCTGCTCACCGCTGGGGAGGAGCCCGAAGACGCCGCGCAGGAACCCCGGGGTCAGGGCCGAGAACGGGTTGACCGAGATGGCGGGCTCGGAGAGCTTTCCCGTGGCGCTGTAGACGACGGCGAACATGCCGCCGCCCTTGCTGCCGGTCAGCAGGAAGCCCACGATCGGAATTTCGCTCAGGATGCTGTTGAGGGCATAGGCGGGCACGACAGTTCCCTGGACATTGATCTGATCGACACCGTAGTCGATGAAACCGGTCGCCGTCAGGCCGAGCGAGGGACCCCAGGTGCGCACCAGGGGCACGTCGATGCGCCCCCCCGTCTTGGTGAAATCGCCCTCGAACCGGTACATCTGGAACCCCGAACCGGTCATGGCATCGAGGACGCCGGTCAGGGTCGCGATGGTCAGGAGGCGCACCAGGGCCGACTGGTTCACCAGCCGGTATTCCGACACCTCGACATGACCCTTGATGGCGCGCTTCGGATCGCTGTCGCTCGCCGTGCCGGTGATGGTGAGCTTGCCCCCGACGACATCGTTGATGACGCCAAGGAATTTCAGGGCCGAGCCGGCATCCGCGGCGGTGATGGAAAGTTGATGCGTCGCGTTGGCGGCCGGCAGCCAGTTGAACGTCATGGGCTGGCCGCCGCGCGGCGTGCCGTTGGCCTCCAGCCTGTGCCAATGCAGACCGTCATTGTCGAAGGAGAAGCGAACATTGTCGATTTCCCGATCGGGGCCGATGACGATACGGTCGAGATGGTCGGCGACCACGGTATAGGGGCGGCCTGGCTTGCCGTCTTCCGGGGCGGACTGATCGCTGAGGGCCGTCTTGCCCAGGAAGGGTTGGGCATCGAATTGGCCGCCGCCGATATGGACATCGATCTCATCGCCGGTGAAGTCGAGGGCGAGATTCTCCAGCTGGGTCTTGGCCAGGGTCAGATGCCGGAAGCCGGCATGGACGAGCTTTCCTGCCGAGTCGAAGCGGCCATCGCCATTGCCGGAGAGGTCGCTCGCCTCGAAGCGGAAATCGGTGATCGCGACCGGATGCTCGCCCTGCAAGGTCAGCCTTATGCTCGCCCGCGCCGGCGCGCCGGCGGGCTTGTGCCACTTGGCGAGGTCGATCGTGGCGGTGGCCTTGGTCAAGTCGAAATCGAGCGCCACCTCATGCAATCCCTTGAGAGGCTCCGTATAGGTGAGGTCGAGATGCATGGGGCCATCGACGAGCGTCCGGTAGTCGAAGCCGAGGGTGGAGAGCTGGGCGGCGCTGGTATCGGCGGCTAGGGTGATGCGATTGCGGAATTCCGCGGTCTTGCTGAAGAAGGATTCCCAATGCAGCGAGGCCGGAATGCCGGCGAGCTTCGCCTGGCCCACGGCCAGCATGCTGTGGGTATCGATCTTGAGTTCGAAATTGCCGTCGGTCAGATCGCGATGCATGAAGACACCGGCAAATTTCGCCTGCTGAATCTGGGCATGGGCGGAGATGTGCAGCTCGTCATCGCGGATATGGTTCTTGGCCGGAAGCTGGACCTGCAGATGGGCGGAGACGCTGCCGCCGCTGGTCGCGGGATCGAGGCCCATCTTGCTGGGATAGCCCAGCGGCGGATGATCGAGAAGCTGGAGCACGTCCCTCATCGGCCCCTCCACCTCGCCCTCGACGGCGATGTTCTGATCGCTCTTGTCCAGGCCGGTGATGTCGAGATGTCCCGATTTGGCGACGACCTTGCCCACCGCGCCCTGGCTGAAGTCGGCGGTGAATTTCGTCGCGTCGAAGGTCGCGGTGCCCTTGGCGCCGCGGATCGGCGGCAAGGGTCGGAAGTAGTAGAGCCCGAGGTCCTTCGCCTTCAGGCTGCCGCCGAAGGAGATGACCTGGGGCAGGTCGAGATCGCCGCCGGGGAAGGCGACATCCAGATTCGCCTCCACCTTCTCGACCATCCCCTCATCGATATTCTGGACGACCCAGTCCCGGGCACCGTCGCGCCCCTGCTGGCTCAGCGGCCAGAGATCGGGCAGGCTCTTGACCGGGACATTCGCCACCCGGGCCTTCCCGGTCACCCGCAGCCGCCCGATCTTGCCGACGTGATAGGAGATGAGGCCGGAGAGCTTCGCCTCGGCCGAGATCAGCGGTCCCCCGAGATCGACGGTGAAGGCCTTGACCACCAGCGAATCATGCCCCGATTGCAGCTCGCCGACGAGTGCCAGGCTTGCGATGGGTAGCGGCTTGGGAAAGCGCGAGGGCAGATCGATCATGCCTGGTCCGCCGCCCAGGGAGAAATGGACCGCGCCCAAGGTGCCGTCGATATTGAGCGTCGTCCCCATGGTGCCGTTGAACTGCAGATGGGAGCCGGCGAGCGCCACCAGATCGGGATCGATGAGCCCGAGGGAGGCGATGTCGAGCCCATTGAACTTGCCGTCGAGGGTGATGTCGCCGCCCCCGGAATCGTAGACGAAATTGGCGTCGAACAAAGCGGGATCGCCGAGCTCGGCGATCTGGGTCGACATGCTGCCGCGTATGCCCCGGCGATCGCGCAGCAGCTCGATGTCGATCTGGGGCGCATGCCACTCCAGACCCGTCCGCTGGTCGTCGAAATCCAGAGTGCCGCCGATGAGATGCGCCCGGCGCAGATAGCCCAGAGCGGAATTGAGGTTGGGCTCCCCCATCAGCCCCTCCAGAGCGTGGGGGATGAAGGTCGTCGGCTGCCCCAGTCTTGCGTCCCCCGCCGTCAGGAATTGGAAATGCCCCTCCTTGTTGCGACGGAGATGGAGGTGGGGATTGTAGATCTCGATATCCGTCGGCGCGACCAGGCCGCGCAGCAGGCCGCGCAGGCTGAGGTTGATCCCGATCTGGGGCACGCTGGCCAGGACCCTTCCATCGTTGGCCAGGGCCCGCACATGGGTGGCGCGCAATCCGATGAGCCGCTCGCCGCCCGTCCAGGCGATGACCAGATCGTCGAGCTTGATGTGCACATCGCCGCCCGGCGGCGTCAGCGCCCGCTGGATATAGGGAACGAGAAACTGCAGATGGAACGGCTGCCCCTCGGAAAAGCGATAGGCGGCGAAGCCGGCCACGATGACCAGCCCGGCGACCAATGTGCCGATGATCTCGATCCCGAGACGCAGGCTGCGACGAACCAAACCGGCTATCCTTGACCCGGAAGCGTGAGTTCATCAGTCTGCCGGCAACGATGACCGAGCATCATGCACGCCCCCTTGCGCATTCCCATCGCCGACCGGCTGCCGCTCCCCGGTAGCACGGCCCGGGCCCAGCTCGGCTTCGAGAGGATCGCCGGCGGGCCGGCTGTCCTGCAACGCCTGGCAGAGAGCTCCGACGGGCGGGCCTTCCTGGCCGCGATTTTCGGCAATAGCCCCTTCCTTGCCCAGCTATTGTTCAGCGAGTCAGACATCGTCGGGGCATTCCTAACGCAGGACGCCGCCGCTGTCTTGGCCGATCTGCTGGCGGAAGTCGCCGGGGCCGGACTGGACGGTGATACGCCCCGCCTGATGCGCAGCCTGCGCCAGGCGCGCCGGCGTGCGGCCTTGCTGATCGCGCTGGCCGATATCACGGGGCAATGGGATTTGGAGCAGGTGACCGGCGCGCTCAGCGATTTCGCCGGTGCTGCGCTCACGACCGCCGTCGATCATCTGCTCCGCCGCGCCGCCGAATCGGGCGATCTCGTGCTGCCCTCCCTGGATCGGCCAAGCGAGGGCTCGGGCCTGGTCATCCTGGGCATGGGAAAGCTGGGCTCCCGCGAGCTCAACTATTCCAGCGACATAGACCTCATCGTGCTCTACGACCGCGCGAAGGTCGACTATCGCGGGCGGCGCACCCTGCAGGATTGCTTCGTGCGCATCGTGCGCGATCTCGTGCGGCTGCTGCAGGACCATACGGAGGACGGCTATGTCTTCCGCACCGATCTGCGGCTGCGCCCCGATCCGGGCTCGACGCCGCTCGCCATGTCGGTGCTCGCCGCCGAGACCTATTACGAGGGCATGGGGCAAAATTGGGAACGCGCCGCCATGATCAAGGCCCGCGCCGTCGCCGGCGATCCGCAATCGGGAGCGGAATTCCTGCGGCATCTGCGCCCCTTCGTCTGGCGGAAGAATCTCGATTTCGCCGCGATCCAGGACATTCATTCCATCAAGCGCCAGATTCAGGCGGTGAAAGGCCATCGCGAGATCGCCGTCGCCGGCCACAACATCAAGCTGGGCCGCGGCGGCATCCGCGAGGTGGAGTTCTTCGCCCAGACCCAACAGCTGATCTGGGGCGGACGCCAGCCGGAACTGCGCCCGCCCGCGACCTGCCAGGCGATCCACGCCTTGGTCGCCGCCGGACGCGTCGCGCCGGCTACCGGCACCGCGATGATCGCAGCCTATCGCTATCTGCGCCATGTCGAGCACCGGCTCCAGATGGTGGACGACCGGCAGACCCAGACCCTGCCCCCCGCCGGCGAGGGGCTCGAGGCGATCGCCCGCTTCTGCGGCCACGCGGACAGCGCTGAGTTCACCGAGACGCTGCTGCGCCATCTCGGCAATGTCGAAGACCACTATGCCGAGCTGTTCGAGGAAGCCCCGACCCTCGCTGGGCCCGGCGGCAGCCTCGTCTTCACCGGCACGGACAACGATCCGGATACGGTGAGGACTCTGGGGGAGCTCGGCTTCAAGGACGGCGCCTCGATCTCCGCCGCCATCCGCGGCTGGCATGCCGGAAGGGCGCGGGCCATGCGCTCGACCCGCGCCCGCGAACTGCTGACTGAGCTGATGCCCACCCTCCTCCAGGCGCTCGGCCGCACCTCCCAGCCCGACGAAGCCTTCGCCCGTTTCGGCACCTTCCTTCATGCGCTGCCGGCGGGGGTGCAGATCTTCTCCTTGCTCTATTCCAACCCCGGACTGCTGGACCTCATCGCCGAGATCATGGGCGGCGCCCCGCGTCTGGCGGAGCATCTCAGCCGCAACCCGGCCCTGCTCGACGCCGTGCTGACCAGCGGCTTCTTTGCCCACGCCCCCGCGCGCCACGAGCTGGCCCAGGAACTCCAGCATCAGCTCGCGCTCGCCGGCGATCTGCA
>DATHQQ010000418.1:0-2637 GCA_035482595.1 Verrucomicrobiia bacterium | reverse complement strand
CGAAGAGCTTGTTCCAGGCGGCGCGGGCCGCGGCACCACGGACGCCGATGCCGGCGGTGAAATGATCCAACACCCCATCGGGCACCAGGAACTGCGCATCCTCGGGCCAGCCATAGGCGCGCTTGGTGAGCTTGACCTCCTCCTCGCCCAGAGGCTCGCCATGGGCGGCGGCCGTATCCTGCTTGTGGGGAGAGCCATAGCCGATATGGCTGTCCAGGATGATGAGGGTCGGGCGCTTCTTGGTCTCGCGGAAGATCGCCAGCGCATTCTGGATGCGCTCGAGGTCATTGGCGTCGCCGACCCGGAGCACATTCCAGCCATAGCCCATGAAGCGGGCAGCGACATCCTCGGTGAAGGCAAGCCGCGTATTGCCTTCGATGGTGATGTGGTTGTTGTCGTAGATCCAGCACAGGTCATCCAATTCCAGATGCCCAGCCAGCGACGCCGCCTCCGAGCCCACGCCTTCCATCAGGCAGCCGTCGCCGCAGACGGCATAGATGTTGTAGTCGAAGATCGCGAAGCCCGGCTTGTTGTAGCGGGTGCCCAGCCATTTCCGCGCGATCGCCATGCCGACGCTGGTGGCGATGCCCTGGCCCAGCGGACCGGTGGTCGTCTCTACGCCGGACACGAGATGATATTCCGGATGGCCCGGCGCCTTGCTGCCGAGTTGGCGGAAATTCTTGATGTCGTCGAGGGTGACGGAGGGTTTGCCGGGCTGCTCATATTCGGCATTCACCGCCTGGGTCTGGGTCAGATAGAGGGCCGACCAGAGCAGCATCGAGGCGTGGCCGTTGGAGAGCACGAAGCGGTCGCGATCGGGCCAGATCGGATCCTTGGGATCGAAGGCGATGACCCGGTTCCAGAGGGTATAGACCAAGGGAGCCAGTGCCATGGGCGTGCCGGGATGGCCCGACTTGGCCTTCTGGACGGCATCGATGGACAGCGTGCGGATCGTGTTGATCGCGAGTTGATCGAGCTGCTCGTTGGTCATGCGGATTCTCTATCTGCGGCGTTGTCGGGAAAGGCGCGTCTGCTTCCGGTCGCGATCAGCTCTTCGGCTTCTCGAGATGGCCGCCGAACTCGTAGCGCATGGCGGAGAGCAGCTTGTCGGCAAAATCCGCCTGGCCGCGGGAGCTGAAGCGCTCATAGAGGGACGCGGACAGGACATGGGCCGGCACGCCCTCGTCGATGGCGGCCTTGATCGTCCAGCGGCCCTCGCCGGAATCCGAGACTCGGCCGGCGAAGTTCTTCAGGGTCGGATCCTCGAGCAAAGCGGAGGCCGAGAGATCGAGCAGCCAGGAGGCGATCACGCTGCCCCGACGCCAGACCTCGGCGATGTCCGGCAGATTGAGATCGTACTGATAATGCTCGGGATCGCGCAGCGGCGTGGTCTCGGCATCGGCCACCCCCTTCTGCTTGCCGATATTGGCGGCCTGCAGCACGCCCATCCCTTCGGCATAGGCGGCCATGATGCCGTATTCGATGCCGTTATGGACCATCTTCACGAAATGTCCGGCGCCGTTCGGCCCGGTGTGCAAATAGCCGTTCTCCGATGTGCCCGCCGGCGCCTTGTCGCGGCCCGGGGTGCGGTCGATATTGCCCTTGCCCGGCGCCAAAGTGGCGAAGATCGGATCGAGGCGCTTCACCACATCGTCCTCGCCGCCGATCATCATGCAATAGCCGCGCTCCAGCCCCCAGACGCCGCCGCTGGTGCCGACATCGACATAGTGGATACCCTTGGCGGCCAGCTCCTTGGCGCGGCGGATATCGTCGATGTAATAGGAATTGCCGCCGTCGATCAGGATGTCGCCCTTCTCCAGATGGGGCAGGAGATTGGCGACGGTCTCATCGACCACGGCGGCCGGGACCATCAGCCAGACGGCCCGGGGCTTGGCGAGTTTCTTGGTGAACTCGGCGAGGCTCGCCGCACCCACGGCCTTCTCCTTGACCAGGCCCTCCACGGCCTTCGCCGACATGTCGAAGACGACGCATTCATGGCCGTTCTTGATGAGACGGCGGACCATGTTCGCACCCATCCGGCCGAGGCCGATCATTCCCAATTGCACGGACTTATCCTCCTTGAAATTTTGCCGGCTCAATGCCGGGATTCGAAAATATCCACGAATTCTCGGTAGCGCTTGGCCATCTGATCGACCGCCTGTTCCCGCGTGATCTTCTTGGCACGCCAATCGACCAGTGGCTGCCAGAAGACGGTGCGACCCACGGCAAAGCCGATGAAGCCCGGCACCGAGGCGGCGGTGGCCAGCCACTCATGCACCTTCTGGTCGTCCTCGCCGCCGCCGAGGATGATGCAGCCGACCTTGTCGCGCCCGCCGCGACGCGCCGCCGCCACCATCTTCTCGCAATCCTCGCGCCGGTCGAGGCCCTCGATCTTCCAGAGATCCGGCTCGACGCCGGCGTCCTGAAGCTCCTGGATCGCACGCACCATGAGCTGGGGCCGGAGCTCCAGTTCATAGGTCTGCTTGTCGCCCTTCAGCTTGTCGAGCTGCGCCGCCTCGGCGGGCACCAACAGCTCGAACATGAAGCGGCTCTGGCCCTTGCCGGCGAGATAGTCGGAGAGGCGCTTGAGGCGGGCGGCCTGCTCCTTGTTCAGCGCCTTGTCCCCCTCGACGTTGT
>DATHQQ010000417.1:0-3107 GCA_035482595.1 Verrucomicrobiia bacterium | reverse complement strand
CGTCGCGATGATGATCTGGGCGCTGCTTCTGGCCGCCCTGGCAGGGCATTTTATGGTCGCCCGCAGTCTGCGCAGCCTGTCGCGCAGAGCGCGGGCACTTCGACGCGGCGACTATTCGCCGCGTCCGCCCTTACGCCGCGGACCGCAGGAGATGCGACAGCTCGCCGACACGCTGACGGCACTGGCCGAGCGCATATCCCAGCATGAGCAGAGCCTCAGCCGCTCCATCGAGCAGAAGGATGCGATGCTCAAGGAGATCCATCACCGCATCAAGAACAACCTGCAGGTGGTGACGAGCCTCATGAGCCTCCAGGCGGGCCGACTCCGCGATCCGGTCGCGATGGCGGCGCTGGCGGATCTGCAGCGTCGGGTGCGGTCCCTCAGCCTTCTGCACAAGCATCTCTACGAAGGCGACGATCTGCGCTATCTGGACTTCGGACGGTTCGTGACCGAGCTCTGCCAGATGGTCAAGGAATCCTGCGGGCCGGCCGCGCAGAACGTCGCCATCGAGGTGGACATCCCGCCCATTCCCCTCGACCCCGACCGTGCCGTGCCCGTGGCCCTGCTCATCACCGAGGCGCTCAGCAACGCGCTGCGCCATGGCTTTCCCGCCGGAGCGCGCGGCCAGGTCACCATCGGCCTCACGGCCGATGCCGACGGCAAGGCGACGATCGCCATCGCCGACGATGGAGTCGGATGGCTCTCGACAGCGGGCGAGGAAGGTGCGGCCCCTGAGCGGGTACAGAGCATGGGCATGTCGCTGATGCAGGTCTTCGCGCGCCAGCTCGGCGGCGAGCTCGAGGTCGGCGGTCCGCCGGGGGCCACGATCCGTTTCTCCTTCGCCCTCGCCTGATCTGCCCGCCGGAAGCGGGGAAAAGTCGTTCCTTCATCAGGCCGGAACCGGATCGGAACCACGGCGGGTTTTCGACATTCCGTTGCTACGAGCGCACCTATCAGCCGGAGGATTGCATGAAGAAGATCGCCACCATGGCAGCAGTCGCCGCGATCATGGCCGCAGGGGTTCCCGCCATCGTCGTCGCCCAGGGCACCACCCAGACCATCTCCGTGGTCGACATCAAGATGCTGGGGACGGGCCTGCGCGGCTCCAAGATTATCGGTGCCGATGTCGTGAACGAGAACAAGGACACCATCGGCAAGATCGACGATCTCATCATCTCGCACGACGACCACAAGGTCTATGCCGTGATCTCGGTCGGCGGATTTCTCGGCATGGGCAGCAAGCTCGTGGCCGTCAACTATGACGACCTGCAGCCGACGTCGAACAACAACGGCTTCGTCCTCGCCGGCGCGACCAAGGACAGCCTGAAGAGCCTGCCGGAATACAAATACGCCGACTAGCGGCAACCTCGACAGAGAGACGGCTGCCTCCGGGCAGCCGCCTTTTCTTTTGAGTTGAGTCGCACGGCGGCAAGCCGTTTTCGAGACGGAACGAGCGAAGAAACCACGCTCCAACAGCAAAGGGCCCCGCGGTTTCCCGCGGGGCCCTTGCCTCATTGCTCATTGCACGCCGCGTTATATGCGGCCCATCACCAGCAGCACGATGACCACCAGAAGGATGATGCCGGCCCCGCCGCTGGGGTAGTAGCCCCAGCCGCTGCTATAGGGCCAAGTCGGCAGCGCGCCGACCAGCAGAATGATGAAGAGGATGAGCAGAATTGTGCCGAGAGTCATGAATGACGCCTTTCAGTGCGAGGATGAGATTTCGGGGCGCTGCCTGCCCGACTTACTCCCAGGCCGGCTTGCCGAGGTTGACCTGGTTGGGCGAGGTCAGCGCGCCCGCCGCCGCACCCGCGGCACCGCCGATCAGCGCGCCGGTCGCCGGCGTGCCGGTGAAGGCGCCCACGATGGCACCGCCCGCAGCGCCGATCGCGCCGCCGCTCAAGGCCCGGTCGCCGGTGCTCGAGCCGCAAGCGCTCAGAAGCAGCAGGGCAGACAGACTGACGATTGCGATCCTATTCATGACGACATCTCCCGTGGTTTCAGTGAGGGGGGCGCCGGCAAATATGCCGCTTCTCCGCGGCGGGACCTGGCAGGTGCCCTGGCGCCGCAAATCAATCCCCTCGATCAAATTTAAAAACACAGCAAGTTGCCGCCGGTTCCGCGCCTCTTCTGGCCGTTTGGGACGATTTCGGGGCAGTGCCGAGCGATGCCTCCGGCCTCAGTTGCGCCATGACGCGATCGGCCGGAAATGGCTATCATCCGGAGCAATGCTGGCGCAGCGTCCTTCGAATCTTGCCGCCGACGATCTGTCCCTGCCCGTCGTGCATCAGCGCGGCGAGGGCGAGGTGGAGATCGTCTTCGGGTTCAAAGAAGAGCGAAGCGCACTGACGCATCTCTTTCAGCGCGCACCCTGCCGCGTGCTCTTTCCTGCCATGGCCTTCGACGATCTTCCCGAAGCCGTGCTGGTGACGACCTCGGGCGGCATCGCCGGCGGCGATCGGCTGCGGATCGCCGTGTCGGTCGAAGCCGGTGCCGGGGCCCTCGTCACCTCCCAAGCGGCGGAGAAGATCTACCGCTCCCTCGGCCCCGACGCCCGCTGCGCCGTGGCGCTGCACATCGGCGAGGGCGCCTGGCTCGAATGGCTGCCCCAGGAGACCATCCTCTTCCAGGCTGCCCGCTTCAGCCGCAGCATCGAGGCGAAACTCGCGCCAACCGGGCGCCTGCTTGCCTCGGAAATGGTCGTCTTCGGCCGAATCGCCCGCGGCGAGCGCTTTTCAAGCGGCCGTCTGCGGGACTGCTGGCGGCTCCATCGCGACGGCCGCCTCGCCTGGGCCGATGCCATCTGCCTCGAAAGCGGCCCTGGGGGCGAAGGGGCCATGGCGCTCGATGAACCCTTGGCTTTCGACGGGGCACGCGCCATGGCGACGGTCGTCTTTGCCGGGCCCGATGCGGCCCAGTATCTGGCTCTCGCCCGGTCCCTGACCGGCGAGTCGCGCTGCCGCGCCGGTGCGACATTGGTAAATGGTACGCTACTTGCTAGATTTCTGGCGGAGGACCCGGGGAGGCTGCGGGCGGACCTCGCCGGATATGTGGCTGAGTTGCGCCACGCGGCAGCGGGGCTTCCGGCACGGCCGCCGCGGCTTTGG
>DATHQQ010000416.1:0-2681 GCA_035482595.1 Verrucomicrobiia bacterium | reverse complement strand
GCCACCTCGACCGCGACCTGCGCGAGCTCTACGAGCTGATCTGGAAGCGCACCGTGGCGAGCCAGATGGAGAGCGCCGAGCTCGACCAGGTGACGGTGGATATCGCCGGCACCGGCGTCGGCCTGCGCGCCACCGGCTCGGCGCTGAAGTTCGACGGCTTCCTCAAGCTCTATCAGGAGGACCGCGACGATCCGGCCGAGGATGAGGAAGGCGACAGCCGTCTGCCGGAGCTGAAGGCCGAGCAGCCGCTCGAGCGCAAGGAGACCAAGCCGGAGCAGCATTTCACCCAGCCGCCACCCCGCTATTCCGAGGCGAGCCTGGTGAAGCGGCTGGAGGAGCTGGGCATCGGCCGGCCTTCCACCTATGCCTCCATCCTGCAGGTGCTGCAGGACCGCGAATATGTCCGCCTCGACCGGCGCCGCTTCTATCCCGAAGACCGCGGCCGCATCGTTACCGCCTTCCTCACCGGCTTCTTCCGCCGCTATGTGGAATACGGCTTCACCGCCGGGCTGGAGGAGCAGCTCGACGATATCTCCGGCGGGCGCATCGACTGGAAGACCGTGCTCCGCGAGTTCTGGGAGCATTTCAGCCGCGCGGTGGGCGAGGCCATGGAGCTTCGCATCAGCGAGGTGATCGACGCGCTGGACGCCGATCTCGGCCGGCATTTCTTCCCCGAGGGCGCCGATGGCGCGGATCCCCGCGTCTGCCCCTCCTGCGGGGCGGGCCGGCTCAGCCTGAAGCTCGGCCGCTTCGGCGCCTTCATCGGCTGCTCGAACTATCCGGAATGCCGCTATACCCGCCGCCTCGGCGTCGACAATGGCGACGGCACCGAGGGCGATGCGGGGCCGAAGGAGCTGGGCCTGGACCCGGTGTCGGGCCTCAAGGTCTCGCTCCGCAAGGGCCCCTATGGCCATTACGTGCAGCTCGGCGAGAACGGGGCGCCCGCGCCGGTAAAGGTCGATGAGACCAAGACCGATGAGGCGGCCCCCTTCGAGACGCCAAACGGCGAGACGCCAAACGGCGAGGCGCCAAAGGGCAAGGCCAAAGCCAAGCGCAAGCCGGCGAAGGAAAAGCTGCCCAAGCCCAAGCGCGTCTCCCTGCCCCAGGGCATGGCGCCGTCCGAGGTCGATCTGGACCGGGGTCTGGCGCTGCTGGCGTTGCCCCGCGAGCTGGGCGCCCATCCCGAGACGGGTGAGATGATCACGGCCGGCATCGGCCGCTTCGGTCCCTATCTGAAGCATGGGCCCATCTACAAATCCCTGGCCAAGGACGACGATGTGCTGAGCATCGGGCTGAACCGTGCGGTCTCGCTCCTGGCCGAGCCCAAGGGCGCCAATCGGCGGGGCGGCGCGCCGGGCAAGCCGCTGGGCGCCCATCCGGCCGATGGCGTGCCGGTGACCCTGCATGAGGGCCGCTACGGGCCCTATGTGAAACATGGCAAGGTGAATGCCACTTTGCCGAAGTCCCTGGCGCCGAATCAGGTGACCCTGGAGCAGGCCGTGCCGCTGCTGGCCGAGCGGCTCGCCAAGACGGGCGGCAAGCCGACGGCCAAGGGCCGCAAGACGAGCTTCCGCCAGCCTGCGGCCAAGCGGACCAAGGTCGGGGACGGTGTCGCCGAGGAGGCCGCAGCGCCGCCGGCCGCCCGTAAACGCGCCGCGGCGAGCCAGAAGCGCCCGCCCCGCAAGACGAAGAAGCCGGAGAGCGAGACATGAGCAAAAATCCGGGCAAGCGCGCAGCGGCGGTGCCGACGGTGCAGCTCGAGAACGAGCGGGTGAAGGTCACCGAATGGCGTTTCGCGCCGGGTGCCGCCACCGGCTGGCACCGGCATGGCTATGACTATGTGGTGGTGCCGATGACGACGGGCCGCCTGCAGATCGAGGACGGCAAGGAAACGCATCTCGCCGAGCTCACCGCCGGCCGCTCCTACTATCGTCCCGTGGGCGTGGAGCATGACGTGATCAACGCCAATGATTTCGAGTTCGTCTTCGTCGAGGTCGAGATCAAGGCCCCGTGAGCCGGCGGCCCAGGATCGGAAGCGTCCCATGACCAAGGGCCGCAGCAAGAGGGCCGAGCTCCCCACGCGCCAGCAGATTCTCGACTACATCCGCGGCTCCGAGATCCCCGTCGGCAAGCGCGAGATCGCGCGGGCCTTCGGTATCAAGGGGGCCGACCGCATCCCGCTGAAGGCCATGCTGAAGGATCTCGAACATGCGGGCGAGATCGACCGCGGCCGGCACCGGCGCATGGGCGCCCCCGGCGCCTTGCCGGAAGTGACCGTGCTCACCGTGCTGGGCCCCGATACCGATGGCGAGCTGATGGCAGCGCCCGCGCCGGGCAGCGAGGGGGCCGGCGGCGACGGGGCGGGCGACGGCGAGGCTCCGCGGATCTTTCTCGTCCCCGACCGGACCGCCAAGCCGGCCTATGCCCGGGGCGATCGCGTGCTGGCACGGCTGCGCCGCATCGACGAGACGAGCTATGAGGGGCGCGTCATCCGCCGCCTGGAGGCGCCACCGCCCCGCATCGTCGGAGTCTATGATCGTGGCTCCGACGGCGTCGGGCGCATCCGGCCCTCCGGCCGCAAGTCCCGCAACGAATATCGCGTGGCCACGGCGGATGCCGCGGGCGCGCAAGCCGGCGAGATCGTCCTCGCCCAGGCCCTGCCGGGCATGCGCCTCGGCCAG
>DATHQQ010000415.1:0-4492 GCA_035482595.1 Verrucomicrobiia bacterium | reverse complement strand
CTGCCGGAGGCGGAGGCGGCCAGCGGGGTGGTCGAGGCGGTCGTGCTGGGCATGGGCGTCAATGTTGCAAGCTTCCCGGGGGAGCTGCCATATCCGGCCACCTCCCTGGCCGCCGCCGGCATCGAGGCGGGCGTCGAGGCCGTGCTGGAGGCCTTGGCGCCCCGGCTGCAGTCATGGTATCGCCGCTGGCGCGAGGCGGGCTTCGCGCCGGTCCGCCGCCGCTGGCTCGATTTCGCCGCCGGGCTGGGGGAGCCCATCGAGGTTCGTCTCGAGCGCGAGGTGCTCCAGGGGCGCTTCGCCGGCCTCGATGCCTCGGGCGCCCTCGAACTCGAGCTGGGCGACGGCAAGCACCGCCTGATCACCGCCGGCGATGTCTTTCATCCGGCCGCCTGAGAGAAGGAAGGGGGCGCCATGCTGCTCGCCATCAACGCCAACAACACCAATGTCAAATTCGGCCTGTTCGAGGGCGAGCGGATGGTGGGCGACTGGCGCATCCGCACCGAGAGCAGCCGCACGTCGGACGAGTACATGGTGTGGCTGAGCCAGCTCCTGGCGCTGGCGGGGATCGACCGGCGGCTGATCACAGAGACGATTATCGCCACCGTGGTGCCCCAGGCCCTGTTCCATCTGCGCATGTTCTGCGAACGCCATCTGGCTGCCCCGCCGCTGGTCATCGGCGAGCCGGGGGTGGAGCTCGGCATCCGCGTGCTGATGGACAAGCCCAATGAGGTGGGCGCCGATCGCCTCGCCAATGCCGTGGGCGGCCATCTGCTCTATCCCGGGCCGCTCATCATCGTCGATTTCGGCACCGCCACCAGCTTCGACATCACCGATGCCGAGGGCAATTTCATCGGCGGCGCCATCGCGCCGGGCATCAATCTGAGCCTGGAAGCTCTGCATATGGCGACGGCCAAGTTGCCGCGCATCGCGCTCGAGCCGCCCAGCCGCGTCATCGGCAAGGATACGCTGGGCGCCATGCAGTCCGGCGTCTATTGGGGCTATGTCGGGCTTATCGAGGGGCTCGTGTCACGGATCGCCAAGGAGTTCGGCGCGCCCTTCACCACTATCGCCACCGGCGGGTTGGCGCCGCTCTTCTTGGGCGCGACCCCCGTCATCGCCCACCTCGAGCCGGAGATCACCATGAAGGGCCTCGTCGAGATCCATAGGTTGAACCGGGGGCTGAGCCGGGAAAAGCGCCCATGACCGATCGTCCCCGCCCAGACGAGCTCCTGTTCCTGCCGCTCGGCGGCTGCGGCGAGATCGGGATGAATCTCAATCTCTACGGCCATGACGGCAAATGGCTGATGGTCGATCTCGGAATCACCTTCGGCAATGAGACGACGCCGGGAATCGACGTCATCATGCCGGATCCTTCCTTCATCGTGGAGAATCGCGCCGATCTCCTCGGCCTCGTGCTGACCCATGCCCATGAGGATCATATCGGCGCCGTGCCCTATCTTTGGCCGCGGCTGCGCTGTCCCATCTACGCCACGCCCTTTACCGCCGCGGTGCTGCGGCGGAAGCTGGCCGAGGTCAATCTTCTGGGCGAGGCGAAGATCACGGAGATCCCGATGTCGGGAAGCTTCGCCCTTGGCCCCTTCGAGATCGAGCTGATCTCCATCACCCATTCGATCCCCGAGCCCAATGCCGTGGTGCTGCGCACGCCCTTGGGCAATATTCTGCATACCGGGGATTGGAAGCTCGACCCCGATCCCGTCATCGGGCCCATCACCGACGAGGCGGCGCTGCGCCGACTTGGCGGGGAGGGGGTGCTGGCCATGGTCTGCGATTCGACCAATGTCCTGGTCGAGGGCAGCTCCGGGTCCGAGGCCGAGGTGCGCCTCGCTATGGACGAGCTCATCGGCCGCTATCGCCACCGCGTAGCCGTCGCCTGCTTCTCCTCCAACGTCGCGCGCATCGAGAGCGTGACCAAAGCCGGCCTCGCCCATGGCCGGCATATCGGGCTCGTGGGCCGCTCGCTGCGCCGGATGGTGGAGGCGGCGCAGGAATCGGGATATCTCCAGGATCTGCCGGAATTCATCTCGGAGGAGGATATCGGTCATCTGCCGCGGGAGCGGGTGCTGATGATCTGCACCGGCAGCCAGGGCGAGCCGCGCTCGGCCCTGGCGCGCATCGCCCGCGACGAGCATCCCGATGTCGGCCTCGAGCCGGGAGATGCCTGCATCTTCTCCTCGCGCATCATACCCGGCAATGAGCATGCCATCGGCGAGCTGCATAACGCCCTCATCCGCCGGGGCGTGGAGATCATCACCGAGAAGGACCATTTCGTGCATGTCTCCGGCCATCCGGCCCGCGACGAGCTTGCGGAGATGTACCGCTGGGTGAAGCCCGCCATCGCCGTCCCCGTGCATGGCGAATTGCGCCATCTGCGCGCTCATGTGGCGCTGGCCGAAAGCTGCCAGGTGCGCCAGTCGGTCCTGGTGGAGAACGGCTCGATCCTGCGCCTTGCCCCCGGCAAGCCCGAGGTGATCGGCCAGGCGGCGAGCGGCCGGCTGGGGCTTGATGGCACCCAGCTCACCACCATGGGAGGGCCAGCGCTGAAGATCCGTCAGCGCATGGCCCATAACGGCACGGCGGTGGCGACGATCATCCTGGACCGCACCGGGCGCCTGCAGGGCGAGCCGCTGCTGACCTTGCATGGCCTGGCGGCCGAGCCCGAGGACGAGGTGGCGGCAAAGATCGAGGCCGGCGCCGCGGCGCGCCAGGCCCTGGCAGCGCTTCCGGTAGCCAAGCGCGGCGACGATCTTGCGGTGCGAGAGGTGGTGCGCATCGCCGTCCGCCGCAGCCTCAACACCCGCTACGGCAAGAAGCCCCTGACCGACGTGCATCTGGTCCGGCTCTAGGGCATATGACGAGGAGGAGGTAGGGCATCGATGATCGGACGATTGAACCATGTGGCGATCGCGGTGCCGGATCTGGCGGCGGCGGCGCGGCTCTATGCCGGGGCCCTGGGTGCCGAGGTCTCGGCTCCGCTGCCGCAACCCGAACACGGGGTCAGCGTCGTCTTCGTCACTCTACCCAATACCAAGATCGAGCTGCTGGAGCCCCTGGGCGCCGATTCGCCCATTGCCGCCTTTCTCACCCGAAACCCTGCCGGCGGCATCCACCACATCTGCTATGAGGTCGAGGATATCCGGGCGGCGCGCGACCGGCTGAAGGCGAGCGGCGCGCGGGTCCTGGGCGATGGCGAGCCCAAGACGGGGGCCCATGGCAAGCCGGTCCTGTTCCTGCATCCCAAGGATTTCCTGGGCAGCCTGATCGAGCTGGAGCAGGCATGAATCTGCTCACGGCCTTCGTCGTCTACTTCCTCATCTGGTGGGTCATGCTCTTCGCGGTCTTGCCCTGGGGCGTCCGGCGCGAGGAGAATCCCGAGCCCGGCCATGATCCGGGTGCGCCGGCGAAGACCCATCTCTGGGCCAAGGTCATTGCCACCACCGTGTTGTCGGCCCTGGTTTGGCTCTTGGCCTGGTGGCTGATAACCTCGCCCTGGATCACCTTCCGGCACTGAGCGGACATCATGAGCAGCTATTGCGATATCGCCCCCGGCCATCCGTTCCACGGCCCCTATCACGGGGGCGAGTACGGCTTTCCCTCGCGCGACGACAAGGTGCTGTTCGAGCGGCTGATCCTGGAAATCAACCAGGCGGGGCTCTCCTGGCTCACCATCCTGAAGAAGCGGGGCGCCTTCCAGGCCGCCTTCGACGGCTTCGATATCGACAAGGTGGCGGCCTATGGCGCGCGGGAGAAGCGGCGCCTGCTGGCCGATGCCGGCATCATCCGCAACCGGCTGAAGGTCGATGCCGCCATCGAGAACGCCAAGCGCCTGCAGGCGATCCGGGCAAGCCATGGCTCCTTCGCCGCCTGGCTCGATCACCATCACCCCCTCGACAAGGCCGATTGGGTCAAGCTGTTCAAGAAGACGTTCCGCTTCACCGGCGGGGAGATCGTCGGCGAGTTCCTGATGAGCCTGGGATATCTGCCCGGGGCCCATGCGCCCGGTTGTCCGGTCGCCAAGAAGATCGCCCGGCTGCGCCCGCCCTGGGCCAAGGAAAAGAAGCCCACCCGGCGCCGGGGCGCCTTGGGGCTGCCATAATTCCGATCGAACCTCCGGCCTGGAGCTGCATGGACAGGGCCTGGACCCTCGCCTAAAGTCACGCTCCCTCGACCCCAAGGAAATGAACGACTTATGCGCCTCTCCGCCTATTTCCTTCCAACGCTGAAGGAAAATCCCGCCGAAGCCCAGATCGTCTCCCATCGCCTGATGCTGCGCGCCGGCATGGTTCGCCAGGCCAGCGCCGGCATCTATTCCTGGCTGCCGCTGGGCTTCCGCGTGCTGAAGCGCATCGAGCAGATCGTGCGCGAGGAGCAGGACCGCGCCGGCGCCCAGGAGGTGCTGATGCCGACGATCCAGTCGGCCGATCTCTGGAAGCAGTCGGGCCGCTATGACGATTACGGCAAGGAGATGCTGCGC
>DATHQQ010000414.1:0-4330 GCA_035482595.1 Verrucomicrobiia bacterium | reverse complement strand
AGCGTGCAGGGCTGCCATCGGCGCCGGGACGGTTTCCCCGCGCAGCGATCGCTGGCCGGACACCGTCGCGTGGTCGCGGCGCATCCAGAGCGAGGCGCGCGAGACGGTGTTGATGAACTCGGGATGGGCATAGAGCGCGGCATCGATCCCTTCCCACAGCCCCGCGGCCGCCGAGAGCGCCTTGCCGCCGCCGCGTCCCGCGGTGCCGGACGCGTGGATCTCATCGGCGGGACAGCCGAAGATGACGATGCGGCCGGCGAGACGGTCGCGCAGCCCCGCCAAAGCGAGGGCGGCGGCCGAGACGCCGCCGGCGATCGGCCCATGGCCGCAGGAATGCACCGGCTCGACCTTGCCATCTGCCCGCACCGCCGGAACGGCATCATAGAGCGCGACCATGCCGACGGACCGGCCCTCGCGGGCACCGGTCAAGGTAGCGCGAAACGCCGTCGACATGCCGCCTACGCCGCGCTCCACATGATAGCCACCCCGGGCGAGGGTGTCGGCGACATGGGCCGATGATTCATGCTCTTCATGGCCGAGCTCGGGATGGCGGTGGACGAAGCGCAGGACCTCTCGCGCCGTGCCGGCCTCGGCGTTCACTGCGGAGATCACTTCCTCATCCGTGATCGCTCGCTTCGGCATAGAGGCCCCCTGGATCGAGATTCGCAAGCACGCCTTCGCCGGCCGGCCGACGGACCGCCGGGTCGTCGCTTGAGGCATGGGCTTGTGTCCTAGTCTCGTCCCGCAACCCTTGGATTGCAACCGGTTGCCGGCGCGGCCGTTACCTCGGCGTGAGGCGACGGGGAAAGACCTCATCCGAGATCGCCGTCATTCTCGACGTGGCCGAGCGCAGAACGCAGGCGCCGGCCGGGGCGATCACCCAGGGGCTGATCGCAATCTAGCCGAACGTCCGGCGGCTGGGCCGCGACGTGCCGGGGGCTGCAAGTAGATTGTGGAGTGGTGCTCAGCGGGTTAGAAACGCGCCCGATGGCCAGGATCCTCTTCGTTCACAATAATCACCCCGGCCGCTTCGGGTTCCTTCTGCCGGCTCTGAAGGCGCAAGGGCATGAATGTGCGGCCATCGCCCGAGGCGGTCGGCAGGTCGAGGGAATCCCGCTCCTCCTCTGGAAAAATGAACGCCCCAACACACCGGGGATATTGGATCTCGCTCTGCGCGCCGAAACCGACTTCTTACGGGGCCGTGCCACGGCAGATTGCGCGATCCGCCTGAAGCAGGGTGGGTTTGAGCCGGACGTCATCATCGGTCACCCGGGCTGGGGTGAAACCCTGTTCATGAAGGAGATCTTCCCGAAGGCCTCGCAAATCCTGGAAGGCGAGTTCTACTACCGGTCCCGCGGCGGCGACATCGGGTTCGATCCGGAGTTCGGCCAGCAGACGATGGCAGACAACTTCCGGGTTCATGCCAAAAACGCCGCCATGGCCATGGCCTATGCCGAGGCCGACCGCATCGTCTGTCCGACGCCGTTCCAGGCGAGCGTCTTTCCCGCAGCCTTCCGAGATCGGGCCGTCATCATCCATGAAGGCATCGATACCGACCGGATCAAGCCAGTGCCGGGCGCCATGCTCCGGGTAGCCGGAGAGAGGATCCTGGATGGGTCCGCACCCATCATCACCTTCGTCAATCGAACCTTCGAGCCGATGCGCGGCTTCCATGTCATGATGCGAGCATTGCCGGCCTTGCTGGAAGCCGTTCCCGACGTGCATGTCCTCATGATCGGGAGCGACAAGCCGAGAGGCTACGGGGTCAGGGCGCCAAAGGGTTCGACGTGGCGACAGGCGTTGCAGCAAGAACTTGGAGATCGCCTGGATCGGTCGCGCGTATTGTTCACCGGGCTCGTCCCGCATGACACGATGCTTTCGGCCCTGTCCTTGTCATCGGCACATGTTTACTACACCTATCCCTTCGTGCTCTCCTGGTCCCTGCTCGAGGCCATGGCTTGCAAATGCCTGATCCTGGGGTCCGATACGCCGCCTCTGCGAGACGCGATCGAACACGGTGGGAATGGCTTGTTGAACGGTTTCTTTGATGTGAGCGCTCTGTCGCAGGCCATGATCGATGCATGTCGCGAGCCCAAGCGGTTCGCCTCAATGCGCCAGGCGGCCCGCGAGACGGCGATCTCCCGATTTGACCGGCAGCGGGTTTGCCTGCCGGCGTGGCTGAAGGTGATCCAAGAGCTTCTTCCATCATAATCCTGCTGAGGGCGACCCGCGGGGCCGCGAAGACGGCGGCGAGGGCGGAAGCGGCAGCAGGGTAGACTCGTCGCGCAAGTCCTGGATTGCAATCGCTCGCCGGCGGCAGGGGGACCGCCGGCAAGCCGATTGCAAGAATGCCTTCGCCTTACATCGGCATGGTGCTGCCGCCGGAAATCTTCTGGCAGGTGCCCGCCGGCACATAGATCCAGGAGGCATGATCCATATCCTTGGTGGCGGTGCCGGCACAGGAATGGCTCGCGGTCTGGCAATCGTTGAGCCCGGCCTTGGCGACGCCATAGCACTTCTCGGCCTGATAGCCCGTGGGCATGGCGGCGGGAGCGGCCTGGGCGAGCAGCGGGGCGGCAATGACGGCGGCCAGAGCCGAAGCGGCGATCAGCGAGACTTTCATCGGTCGATCTCCTTGGGTTGGGTTGGATTGACGATGAAAGGTTCGCCCCGGGCCGACGGAAGGTTACAAGCTGCTGTCGGAAAGCCGGCGGGCAGCTACACTTCCCCTCCATGAGCGTCAAAGAACCTCCGACTGGGCGGCATCCCGCGGCGAAAGCGGCGCCCGACAAGGATTGGTCGGCGCTGATGGCCGCGGCCCAGGACGGCGATGGGCGGGCCTATGGCGAGCTGCTGGGCGCGATCACGCCCTATCTCCGGGTGGTGGCGCGCCGGGCCGGCCTCGGCCCCGAGGAGATCGAGGATGGCGTCCAGGATATCCTGCTGACCATCCATTCGATCCGCCAGAGCTATGATCCGAAGCGCCCCTTCGCACCCTGGCTGCTGGCGGTGGCGCGTCACCGGCTCATCGATCGCCTGCGCCGGCGCGGCCGCATCCGGCTGCGGGAGACGGAGCTGACGGCGGCACATGAAACCTTTGTGACGGATGAAACGAACCTTCATGAGGAAGCCAGCGAGGTCCGTCGGCTGCATGAGGCGATCGCCGCCCTGCCGCCCGGCCAACGCCAGGCGGTGGAGCTGCTGCGGTTGCAGGAGCTATCGCTGAAGGAGGCATCGGCCGTGAGCGGGCAATCCTCATCGGCCCTCAAAGTCGCGCTGCACCGCGCCTTGAAGCGGCTCAGCCGCCTGTTGCCCAGGAGCTAGCGGATCATGCGCTCGACAGAAGATCTCATCGCATCGCTCTCGACGGGGCTGAGGCCGGTGCGCCGGCTGAAGCCGCCGCTGATGCGCGCGCTGGGACTGATCCTCCTGGCCACGGCGGTGATCCTGATCCTGGTGCTGCTGCGGGGCTTCCGGGCGGATATCGATACCTGCCTCCGGGATCCCGCTTATCTGATCCAGGTCGCCGGCGCCTGGCTCACGGGGGCAGCGGCGACGCTCGCCGCCTTCGAGGTCAGCCTTCCCGACCGTAAGCGAGGCTGGCTGCTCCTGCCGCTCCCCTTCGCCGCGCTTTGGCTCAGCGGCTTCGCCTATGGCTGCCTCGGGGATTGGATCACCATACCGGCCGGCGCGCCAATCATGCATGACAGCGTCCGCTGCCTGGAGACGCTGATCATGGCGAGCCTGCCGCTGGGGCTGGTGCTCTGGATGATGCTGCGCCGCGCCCGACCGCTACGTGCCAGCGCCACGGCCTGGGTCGGCGCGTTGGCCGTCGGCGGCTTTGCCGATACGGCCCATCTGCTGATCCATGTGGTCCAGGCATCGAGCCTGGTGCTGGTGATCAATCTCGTGCCGGTGACGATCATCCTGTTGATCGGCGGCCTCCTCGGGCGAAGGTCGCTCCACCCGGCCGCGTGAGGACAGTTGTCGTCTTGGGCGTGGAGGTGGTTTGGCCCAATGGCACTTTGCGTGTGGTATTCACCGCATCAGGAGACTGAACATGGGGAGCAGTGGGGGAAGTGAGATCTATTCTTTCATCCTGGAACGCGGTTTGGGACTCTTGCTCATATTCTTCTGCGGCTACCAACTCGCGCAGGGTTTGAAGCATGGAAGCTTGACGTTTATGCGCGTTATCAGGCGATCCGAAGATCCATTCGCATATTGGATCTACATGTTCGCGTTCTTCAGTTTTTTGGTGGGAGGCGTCAAGCTGCTGATAGTCGTAAGTTTTTTCTGATCGCTGTCCGACTTCCACAACGCAGGGCTCTCC
>DATHQQ010000413.1:0-3930 GCA_035482595.1 Verrucomicrobiia bacterium | reverse complement strand
CTTCCATCCGATGAACGGCCAGAGCTTCGTGGTGCCTCTGGCCCTGCCCGGCGACGATGTGACGCCGGAGAAATTCGTCACCTTCTGGTGCGACGGCAAGCGTGGCCTCTATATCCATCCCAATATCTGGCATGGCGCCATCGTGCCCCACGACGACCACGCAGAGTTCCTCGACCGCCAGGGACGCGTCCATGCCCGCGTCTCGGTCGATTTTCCCAAGGAGTTCGGCTGCTATCTGGCAACGCCCCTGGGCCGGCCTTAGGGGCACCGGCAGGTCAAAGCGTCTCCCCCTTTCGTCATTCCGGCGAAAGCCGGAATCCAGGGGCCGCACGCTCAGCAGATTGCCGCTCGCCCCTGGACCCCGGCTTTCGCCGGGGTGACGGCAGAGAGTAGTTCCTTCGGCTAGCGCGGCCGCAGCGCCCGGTAGGCGGCCACGAAGTCCCGGGCGCGCTGGCCCAGCTCGGCGGCTTCCATGCCCGGCTTGTAGAGGGCCGAGCCCAGGCCGAAGCCATCGGCGCCGGCGGCGAGGTAATCGGCCAGGCTCTCCGGGGTGATCCCGCCCACCGGCAGCAGCAGCGCGCCTGCCGGCAGCACGGCGCGCCAGGCCTTGAGCGCCTTGGGCGGGAGCAGCTCGGCGGGAAACATCTTCAGCCCATCGGCGCCGGCCTTGAGCGCGGCAAAGGCCTCCGTCGGCGTCGCCACGCCGGGCAGGGCCGTCAGGCCATGACGCTTGGCGGCGGCGATGACCTCGGCATCGGCGTTGGGCGCCACCACCAGCCGGCCGCCCGCCGCAGCCACGGAATCGACCTCGGCGGTGGTGAGCACTGTGCCGGCTCCGGACAGGAGCCCCTCGCGTCCGGAGAGATGGCGGATGCTCTCCAGCGGCCGAGGGCTGTTGAGGGGCACCTCGAGAATGCGGAAGCCCGCCGCCATCAGGGCATCGGCGGCGGCAGGCATCTCATCCGGCCGGATCCCGCGCAGGATGGCGATGAGGGGAAGCTCCTGGAGCATCCGACGCAGCATGGGTCAGGGCCTCCCGGGAGGGTTGGGGACGAGTCCGGCGGCGCGCGCGATGGCGAGCAGGGCCGCGGGAAGAATCGCAGAACTCTCCAGGCTGGTCTGGCCCAGGGCGCAAAGCTCGCCGGCAACGGCATAAGCCTCGATCATCTCCGGCGAGCCGATGAGGGTCAGGGAGGGCGTCAGGCCGCGACCTTCGAGCCAGCGCGTCCCATCCTGCAGCTCGGCGCCGATCAAGAGGCCGGAGAGATAGCTCGCCAGGCTCCGCCGCGCCACGCCGCCCAGCAGCCCCAGGGTGCGCACGGAGAAGAGGCTATGGAGCAGATTGGCGGCGTCGGGAGAGCGGCTCCGCTCGACCCCGCGCCGGAAGGCAGCGGGATCGCGCTCGTCACCCTCGATCAGCTGGCCGATGGTCCCCGCGCCCCGCAGCAGGCCATAGATCTCACCGGTCATATAGGTGCGGAAGGCGATGAGGCGTCCGGCCTCGACGATCGCCCATTTGGCATGGGTCCCGGGCAGGAGGAAGACGCCGCCATCGCGCCCGAGCATGGCGAGCGCCCCCAGGATCTGGGCTTCCTCGCCGCGCATGACCTCGGGCTGGGCCGGGTCGTCGAGGCGCACACCGGGCACGATCCAGACCGAAGCGCCGGGAATATCCTCCACGAAGCAGAGCTGCCGGCCGATATCGGCGAGCGCCACCGGCGCCGTCAGATAGGGCGCCTCCTTCCAGCCCAGCTTGCTGCCTACCATGCCGCTGAGGACGGCCGGGATGGGGCGGCGCGTATCGAGCCAATCGCCGCAGAAGGTGGTGAAGCTCTCGGCGAAGCGCCCGTCCCTGACGGCAAGCAGCCCCCCGCCTTGGCCGCGCTGATCGATCACGCGGCCGTCGTCGGCGACCGCCCAGGCACGCAGATTGGTCGTGCCCCAATCGGCGAGGATGCAAGTGATGTCTTGGGTCATAGCGGTCGCTGGATCGGCGAAAGAGGAGTATCTGGGAGGCGCATTTCACATGGCGCAATTGGTCCAATTTTGTCATACAAAAGATGGAACAGCAACGCGCCTTGGCCTAGAATACAGGCAAAAGCCAGACGGCCAAGCCCAGCCGGCCAAGCTAAGAGAGCCGGGCGAGACCATGCAGAGAAAGACGAGCATCCCCAGACGGGCCGAGTTGCACCGCGAGAATCTGCACCACATCCTGGCGCAGGACATCGGCGCGCGCATCCTGAAGGGTGAGTTCGCCCCGGGCTCTCTTCTGCCCCGGGAGGCCGAGTGGGGCCGCAGCTTCGGGGTCAGCCGCACGGCCGTGCGCGAGGCCATCAAGATGCTGATGGCCAAGGGCCTGATCGTGTCGCGCCCCAAGATCGGCTCCCGCGTGCAGCCGCGCAGCAGCTGGAATCTGCTCGACCGCGACGTGCTCGCCTGGTATTGCGCCGCCACCGACGAGCGACATTTTCTCGCCAGCATGCAGCAGGTGCGCCGCATCCTGGAGCCCGAGGCCGCCGCCCTCGCCGCCACCAACCACACACCCGAGCAGCTCGCCGATATCGAGGCGGCCTTCTTGGATATGAGGCTTGCGGATTCCGTCTCTGCCTGGAATGCGGCCGATGTGCGCTTCCATCTCGCGATCCTGGCGGCGGCGGGCAATGAGCTTCTGGTGCCTTTGGGATTCGTCATCGAATCCGCGCTCAGCCATATGTTCGACTATACAGCGACCCATAACGAAGACATGCGTTCGGCGCTGTCGCTGCATGAGGACATCCTGCGCGCGGTCCGGCTCAACCGGTCCTCGGTGGCACGCATGGCGGCCCGGCGGCTGCTCAGCGATACCGACCGGGTCATCGGATTACACCAAGGGGCGTCCGAGGAGGGCGTCCCCAAATCCACAGTAACCTCAGACAAGAGCAAGGGCGGACGACGACATGCCGGACGATAGGGTGACCAACAAGACGAAGAAGCTGCGCTCGCAGCATTGGTTTGGCGGCGCGACGCGCGACGGCTTCATCCACCGCAGCTGGATGAAGAACCAGGGGCTGCCGGACGATACCTTCGACGGACGGCCGGTGATCGGAATCTGCAACACCTTCTCCGAGCTTACCCCCTGCAACGCCCATTTCCGCATTATCGCCGAGCAGGTGAAGAAGGGCGTGCTGGATGCCGGCGGAACGCCGTTCGAATTCCCGGTCATGAGCCTGGGGGAGACCAATCTGCGCCCCACCTCCATGCTGTTCCGCAATCTCGCCAGCATGGATGTGGAGGAATCGATCCGCGCCAATCCCATGGATGGCGTAGTCCTGCTGGTGGGCTGCGACAAGACCACGCCCGCGCTTCTGATGGGGGCGTCGAGCTGCGATCTGCCCACCCTCTGCGTCTCCGGCGGGCCGATGCTGAACGGCCATTACCGCAATCAGCTCATCGGCTCGGGCACCGTGGTCTGGCAATTCTCCGAGGAGGTCCGCGGCGGGCGCATGTCGTTGGCCGAATTCCAGGATGCCGAGGGCGCCATGTCGCGCTCGCCGGGCCATTGCATGACCATGGGCACGGCCTCGACCATGGCCTCCATGGTGGAGTCCCTCGGCGTCGGCTTGCCGCACAATGCCGCGATTCCCGCCGTCGATTCCCGGCGCAACCTGCTGGCGCGCCTGGCCGGCCGGCGCATCGTCGAGATGGTGCGCGAGGATCTGAAGCTCTCGAAAATTCTTACCAAACAAGCCTTCGAGAACGCCATCCGCGTCAACGGCGCCATCGGCGGCTCGACCAATGCGGTGATCCATCTGCTGGCGATCGCCGGGCTGGTCGGCGTCGATCTCTCCCTGGACGATTGGGACCGGCTGGGCAAGGGCGTGCCCACCATCGTCGATCTGATGCCCTCGGGCCGTTTCCTGATGGAGGATTTCTACTATGCAGGTGGGCTTC
>DATHQQ010000412.1:0-2056 GCA_035482595.1 Verrucomicrobiia bacterium | reverse complement strand
TGCCACGCGCTTCACCGCCATCCGCGATCATTTCGCCGCACTGGCCGCCGTCATTCCCCAGATGCCGGCCGAATTCCAGCGCGCCGGCGATGCGCTGGTGGCCGAGACCCATGGCCGCGGCCTGCTCGTCGTCCTGCTGGCCGTCTTCATCGGCCTGGGCCTGGGGGTCGCCTGGCTCTTCCTCTGGGCGACCCGGGGGCTTCGGCGCCGGAGCCTGGATCTTCCCATGGAGACGGTGGGCCAGCGGCTGATCGCGCTGGTCGCCCGCCTCGTCTATGGGGTGCTGCTGGTGGCCGCCTTCGGCCTCGGCAGCATCGGCGCCTTCCTGATCTTCGACTGGCCGCCGCTGTTGCGCGAGATCCTGCTGCAATACCTCATCGCCTTCCTGGCCTTCTGCCTGACCCTGGTGCTGAGCCGCTTCCTCCTGGCGCCGGGCGCACCCGGTCTCGAGGACGTCGACAAATTCCGCATCCTCCCCATGGACCGGGCCGCGGCCCGCTTCTGGCACCGGCGGCTCCTGGTCCTCGCCGCTTGGTTCGCCTTCGGCTATGCGACGGTCATGCTGCTGAGCGAGCTCGGCTTCGATTTCGAGGCCCGCCGGCTGGTGGCCTATATCCTGGGCCTCGGCCTGCTCGCCATCGGTCTGGAGATGGTCTGGCGCCATCCGCCGACCCAAGCGGCGGCGCCCCCCGCCTCCCTGCTCAAGCGCCGCGCGGTCGCCTGGCTGCTCTCGATCCTGTTCCTCCTGCTGTGGCTGCTCTGGGTCGCCTCGGCCGTCCGGCTGATGTGGCTGCTGGCGGTGCTGGTGGCGCTGCCCTGGGCCATGCGCGGCGCCCAGCGCGCCGTGGGCCATCTCCTGCGCCCGCCGGGCAGTGCCGAGGCCGGCGCCGCCCTTCCCACGGTGCTGACGGTGGCACTGGAGCGCGGGCTGCGGGCGCTGCTCATCATTGGCGGCGCGCTGCTCCTGGCCCATGTCTGGAACATCGACCTCGTGGCGCTGACCTCCAGCGACACGGTGGTGACGCGCCTCCTGCGCGGGCTGCTCAGCACCGTGGTCATCGTGCTGGTGGCCGATTTCGGCTGGCAGCTCGTCAAGACAGCGATCGACCGCAAGATCGTCGAGGCCCCGACGACGACCGATCAGCAGAGCCAGGAATGGCGCCGCCAGTCGCGGATGAAGACCCTGCTGCCCATCTTCCGCAACCTGCTCTTCATCGTGCTGCTGGTGATGGTGGTGATGATGGCCCTGGCCGCGCTTGGCGTCGACATCGGCCCGCTGGTCGCCGGTGCCAGCGTGGTGGGCGTGGCCATCGGCTTCGGCGCCCAGACCCTGGTCCGCGACATCATCAGCGGGATGTTCTATCTGCTCGACGATGCCTTCCGGGTCGGCGAATACATCCAGAGCGGCAGTTACAAGGGCACGGTGGAATCCTTCAGCCTGCGCTCGGTCAAGCTGCGCCACCATCGCGGGCCGCTCTATACCGTGCCCTTCGGCGTGCTGGGGGCGATCCAGAACATGAGCCGTGACTGGGTGATCGACAAGCTCTCGGTCGGCGTCACCTACGACACCGACCTCAACAAGGTGAAGAAGTTGATCAAGCAGATCGGCAAGGAGCTGCTGGAGGATCCCGAATTCGCGCCCAAGATCATGGAGACCCTGAAGATGCAGGGCGTCGGCGAGTTCGGCGATTTCGCCATCCAGATCCAGATGAAGCTGATGACCCGCCCCGGCGAGCAGTTCGTCATCCGCCGCCGCGCCTATGCCATGATCAAGAAGGCCTTCGACGCCAACGGCGTCAACTTCGCCTATCCCACGGTGCAGGTCGCCGGCGGCGAGACCAGCTCCGCCGCCACCATCGCCTCGGTGGCGCAGCAGGCCCTCGCCAAGCCGGCGCCGGTCGAGGGGTAGCGGCCTTTCCTGAATTTCCCCTCGCCCCCTCTATCCAGAATTCCCCCTCGCCCCCTTACTGAAATTCCCCCTCGCCCCCCGAAGGGGGGAGAGGGCCGGGGTGAGGGGGTCTATCAACCGCAGAAGCGCTTGCCCGCTCTGCCCCTA
>DATHQQ010000411.1:0-3236 GCA_035482595.1 Verrucomicrobiia bacterium | reverse complement strand
GACCATGACGACGGCATTCCTCTCCCTTGGCGGGACGCGAATTAGCCGCCAGGCGCCCATCGGGCGCCTGGTTGCTTCTGCTCGCATCGATAACCCCGCACAGGATTTGAAACGTCATGTCGTCGAATCGTCCCGCTGCCTCTGAGCAGCACCGCCCCCAACTTTCCAACCAATTGGTCTTTTGCCTCTCCTTACGCGCCGGCGCCGAGATCGGCGTGATGGCGCGCGTCGTCCAGGCGCTGGCCCGGCGCAGCCTGCTGCCGAAGAGCTGGCACAGCACCGCCGCGGGCGAGCTGTTGCTGATGGATCTGCAGATCCCCGGGCTCTCGGACCCAGAGGGCGAACTGCTGGCTGCTGCCCTCGGCCAGATCGTCGGCGTCGAAGAGGTGCTGACCTCCCGACTGGGCGAACGGAGCGCCGCCTGACCCAGTCGCGCCGGGTGCCGAGAGCGTGACTCGCTTGAGGCGGGCTTCGAACTTCTCTATGAGGGAAGCACGAAACATTCGTGCGCGGCGGGGAATTCTGCGACCGTGAGGGCGGGCCTGGATAGCTGCCGCGAATGGGGAGGCTCGATGGGCAGGATCCGGACGGCGCGGGCCGAGGTGGGTGACCCTCGCCGGATCGCAATCGGAAGCTAGCGCCAGGTGCTCGGCCTCATCGCCCGGCGGTTGGGTCTCGGATTGCTCACCCTCTGGGCGGTCTCGATCCTTATCTTCGCCGGCACGGAAATTCTCCCCGGCGATGTCGCCTCGGCGATTCTCGGACAGAGCCGGACGCCGGAGGCCGAAAAGGCGATCCGGGATTCCCTCGGACTCAATCGCCCCGCTCCCGTCCGCTATGTCGACTGGCTCTATCATTTCGTCCAGGGCGATATCGGCAAGTCGCTCGCCAATCAGCGCGACATCGCGCCGGAGATCCGCGCCCGCCTCGCCAATACGATGTTCCTCGCCGGTGTCGCGGCCTGCGTCTCGGTGCCGCTCTCGATCTTCCTCGGCCTCATCGCCGCCATCCGGCAGAACAGCTTCTTCGACAGATTCATAAACGCCGTCACCCTGATGACGATTTCGGTACCGGAGTTCTTCATCGGCTACCTCCTCATCATCTTCATCTCGGTGCGTCTCGACTGGTTCCCCAGCCTGGCCATGGTCAGCGACGATATGAGCTTCGGGGAACGGCTCTATACCGTGGCCCTGCCGGCCGCGACCCTGGTGATGGTGGTGCTCGCCCATATGATGCGGCTGACCCGGGCGGCGGTCATCAGCGTGCTGTCGAGCCCCTTCATCGAGATGGCGATCCTGAAGGGCATTCCGAAATGGCGGATCGTGCTGGAGCATGCCCTGCCCAATGCGCTCGCCCCCATCATCAATGTCGTCGCCGTCAACATGGCCTATCTTATCGTCGGGGTGGTGGTGGTGGAGGTTGTCTTCGTCTATCCCGGCATGGGCCAGCTCATGGTCGATTCCGTCTCCAAGCGCGACGTACCCGTCGTGCAGACCTGCGGCCTCATCTTCGCCAGCGCCTATGTCTTGCTCAACATGATCGCGGATCTGCTGGGCATCCTCAGCAACCCGCGGCTGCGCCACCCGCGCTGAGCCACCCATGCGTCTCTTCGGCCACCGCTTCTCCATCGCCGCGCTGATCGGGCTGGCGATCATCGCGATCAATCTCCTGGGTGCCGTGCTGGCGCCGGTCATCGCCCCCTATGGCGAATCTACGCCGGTGGGCGATGTCTGGGCACCGCCCAGCGCCGAATACTGGCTCGGCCTCGACAATCTCGGCCGCGACATGTTCACCCGCCTGCTCTACGGTGCGCGCACCACCATCTCTATCGCCTTGGTCATCACCTGTCTTTCCTTCGCCATCGGCATCGCCATGGGCTTCTCCGCCGCCGTCGTGGGCGGATGGATCGACAGCTTGCTCAGCCGCTTCGTCGATACGCTGATGGCCATTCCGACCTTGATCCTGGCCCTGATCGTGCTCTCGGTGCTCGGCACCTCGATCCCGGTCCTGGTCGGCACCATCGCGGTTCTCGATTCCACCCGCGTCTTCCGCCTCAGCCGCGCCGTCGGCCTCAACATTGCCGTGATGGATTTTGTCGAGGTCGCGCGGCTGCGGGGCGAGGGGCTGCGCTGGATCGTCTGGCGCGAGGTTCTGCCCAATGCGCTGCCGCCGCTGATCGCGGAATTCGGCCTGCGCTTTTGCTTCGCTTTCCTGTTCATTGCCTCGCTCAGCTTCCTAGGCCTGGGCATCCAGCCGCCTTATGCCGATTGGGGGGGCATGGTCCGCGACAATGCCCAGGCCATCAATTTCGGCGGCATGGCGCCCATGATCCCGGCCATCGCCATCGGGCAATTGACGATAGGGGTCAATCTGCTGGTCGACTGGTTTCTCTCGATCCATAGCCGGGCCCATGGAGAGGGTGCATGAGCGGGCAACCCCCGGCGGCCGACGGCACGCGCGTCCCGCCCTCGGCGGGCGAGCCCTTGGGCACGGAGATCCTGCGCATCGAGGGGTTGCGCATCGAGGCGCGGACAGACGAGGATTCGCCGGCGAAGTTGATCGTGGAGGATGTCGACCTGGTCCTCCATCGCGGCGAGGTGCTGGGGCTGATCGGGGAATCGGGCGCCGGCAAATCCACGATCGGTCTGGCGGCCTTGGGCTATACGCGGCCGGGCTGCACGATCACCGGCGGCAAGATCCTGTTCGACGGAATCGATCTGCGCCATCTGACGCCCGAGCAGCGCCGCCAGCGCCGCGGCCGCCGGGTCGCCTATATCGCCCAGAGCGCGGCGGCTTCCTTCAATCCGGCCAAGCGGCTCTATAACCAGATCTGCGAGGGCCCGGTCCGCCACGGGCTGATGAGCTATGAGCAGGCGAAGGCCGAAGCCATTCATCTCTTCCGCGAGCTCGACCTGCCGTCACCCGAGACCTTCGGGGAGCGCTATCCCCATCAGGTCTCCGGCGGCCAGCTCCAGCGCGCCATGGCGGCCATGGCCATGTCCTGCCATCCCGACATACTGGTGCTGGACGAGCCGACCACGGCGCTCGATGTGACGACCCAGATCGAGGTGCTGGCTTCGATCCGCAAGCTCATCCGCGTGCATCATGCGGCGGGGCTCTACATCAGCCACGACCTCGCCGTGGTGGCGCAGGTGGCCAATCGGATCATGGTCCTCCGCCATGGCAAGATGGTGGAGGAGGGCGAGGCCGATCAAATCCTGCATCGGCCGCGGATG